>NZ_JBIVJB010000023.1:0-63983 GCF_044750025.1 Pseudomonas sp. NPDC088885
GTCAGCAACCCGGCGACCATGGTCGGCCTCGGTGACCTGAAACAACCGGCACCGATTCTCGCCACCCTCGGCTTCGCCCTGATCGTTGCCCTTGAAGCGCTGAAAGTGCGCGGCGCGGTGTTGATCGGCATTCTGGCGGTGACCATCACCTCCATCGCGATGGGCTTCACCCCGTTCGGCGGCGTGACGTCGATGCCACCTTCGCTGGCGCCGACCTTCCTGCAACTGGACATCAAAGGCGCACTGGACATCGGTCTGGTCAGCGTGATTTTCGCCTTCCTGTTCGTCGACCTGTTCGACAACTCCGGCACCCTGATCGGCGTCGCCAAGCGCGCCGGCCTGATGGGCAAGGACGGCCACATGCCGAAAATGGGTCGCGCACTGATCGCCGACAGCACCGCGGCCATGGCCGGTTCGCTGCTGGGTACGTCGACCACTACCAGCTACATCGAATCCGCCGCCGGCGTCAGTGCTGGCGGCCGTACCGGTCTGACGGCCATCGTCGTGGCGATTCTGTTTCTGCTGGCGTTGTTCTTCTCGCCACTGGCGGCCAGCGTTCCGGCGTTCGCCACTGCACCGGCGCTGCTGTTCGTCGCCGTGTTGATGACTTCGGGCCTGGCGGAAATAGACTGGGACGACATCACCGTCGCCGCGCCGGTTGTGGTGACCGCGCTGGCCATGCCGTTCACTTACTCGATCGCCAACGGCATCGCCTTCGGCTTCATCTCCTGGACGGTGATCAAGTTGCTGTCCGGTCGCGCCCGTGAGCTGAACCCGGCGCTGGTGATTCTGTCGATTCTGTTCGTGATCAAGTTGGGTTGGTTCAACGCATGACATTTGATTCCCAGGCTTACGCCGAACAACTCGAAGCCAAGGTCACGCGCTTGCGTGATCTGCTGGCGCCGTTCGATGCCCCCGAGCCGACCGTGTTCGACTCGCCGCTGCAGAACTTCCGTCTGCGCGCCGAATTCCGCCTGTGGCGCGAGGGCGGCGATCGGCATTACGCGATGTTCGCTCAGGACGACAAACGCACGCCGATCCTGATCGAAGAATTCCCGATCGCCAGCCTGCGCATCAATCAGTTGATGCCGCAGCTGAAAGCGGCGTGGCAGGCCAGTTCGGCGCTGAGCCACAAGTTGTTTCAGGTCGAGTTTCTGACCACGCTGTCCGGCGACGCGATGATTACCCTGTGCTATCACCGTCCGCTGGACGAGCACTGGCACGCGGCGGCGACCAAACTGGCGGCGGATCTCGGCGTCAGCATCATCGGGCGCTCGAAAGGCAAACGCGAAGTGCTCGGCCTCGATTACGTGGTCGAGAAACTCGAAGTCGGCGGTCGCACCTTCAGCTATCGCCAACCGGAAGGCGCGTTCACCCAGCCGAACGGCACCGTGAACCAGAAGATGCTCAACTGGGCATACGAAGCGCTCGGTGATCGCACTGACGACTTGCTGGAGTTGTACTGCGGCAACGGCAACTTCACCCTGCCGCTCGCCACCCGCGTGCGCAAAGTGCTGGCCACCGAAATCAGCAAGACCTCGGTCAACGCGGCACTGAGCAATCTCAGCGAAAACGCTGTGGATAACGTCACCCTTGTGCGTTTGTCCGCCGAAGAACTGACCGAAGCGCTCAACGAAGTGCGCCCGTTCCGTCGCCTGCAAGGCATCGACCTGAAGAGCTACGAGTTCGGCAGCGTCTTCGTCGACCCGCCACGCGCCGGCATGGATCCGGACACCTGCGAACTGACCCGGCGTTTCGACAACATCCTCTACATCTCCTGCAACCCGGAAACCCTGGCGGCCAACATCGCCCAGTTGCACGACACGCACCGCATCACCCAGTGCGCGTTGTTCGACCAGTTCCCGTGGACGCACCACATGGAATCGGGTGTGTTACTGACCCGGCGCTGAGTGCGAATGCCAGATACAAAAAAGCCGTCGTGATTGACGGCTTTTTTGTGGGTGTTTACAACGCGGGATCGGCCTTGCGTGGTCGCCCGCCCTTTTTGCCATTCGCTCGAGCAGCTTCGGACTTTGCAGCACTGCTTTGACGACCGTTACGCGATGCAACCACCGACGCGGCCATCTTCATGAGTGACGGGCTCGCTGAAATCATCCCGGCAATGGAAACGTCAAGGTCTTTGCCTTCATGGCAAAGCGCAGTGCCTGCGAACCCGACTGTCAGCCCCTCGTAATCGCCTGCATCAAACCCGTCAAACTCTGGATACTGGTTCACCGGAAGCAACACACCGCTGCCATCCTCAAAACGGATGACCAGAGATGATTCTTCAAAGGTTACGGAGACCGCCTGCAAGCTACTCGCCCGGCGTGCCTCCCCTTGCAGGATGGCGGCGTCGATCATCTCCTCCGTCAGGGGGCGACGTGTGGATGGCTTAGCTTTGATGACTTTCATAGATCGATTTCCACTCCTTCCAAAGCGCCTATCAATGTCAGAAGAGTTTTGCCCTCGCCTGGCAGATAACGCGCTGATCCCACTCTGTATGTCGCGTCAGTGACGAGTTTCATCCCCAGGACTTCGTTTGAATGGCTGTCCCACAATTGATTGTCGAGACAGACAGTTTGCAATCTTGACCACCAGATCCCGCGTGCTCGTCGCAGATGAGCAGGCTGCTCAAGAGATCGACACAAGCTTTCCAGCACGGTTAACGGTGGTCGACGAGAAAGCGGAACGACGTCCCAAAGCTCAATATCGTTGTGCCAGAAACTGAACTGGAATCGGGCACTCCAACTGCCCGCATTCACATGAACGTGCGGTGGGCAATGCTCATCTCGCAGCATGATGACAATCGACAATCCTTTGTAGCTGCACACCTTCATGCTAACCCATCCGTTAGGTTAATAAGTTTCAGGATTCGAGATTCCTTTCAAATCCGACGACTGGTGATCGGCACATGACGTTTCACCTCTTTTCAGGCTAGCGTCGGAACGGGTCAGGAGCCGGTCAATCTCCGGTAAAAAACGTAAGCAAAGCTGTCGTCATATCTCGATCAATATTGCTTCTGTGCGATCACCGAACATAAAACGCCACGTGCATTTTTGTTCAATTGACCATGGTAACCATCTAGTACATTTTATCTCCACAGGCCGAAACCTCTGGCCAAAGCCAAAAACAATAAGTGGAGTTACCCCTCATGCCCCCTATCGTTCTGGTGCTCAACGGCCCGAACCTGAACCTGCTTGGCACCCGCGAGCCGGCGACTTATGGTCACGAAACCCTGGCGGATATTTCGGCACTGTGCGGTCGTGCGGCTGAAGAATTAGGCCTGGCCGTGGAGTTTCGCCAGACCAATCACGAAGGCGAATTGCTCGACTGGATTCACGCGGCGCGCGGTCGTTGCGCCGGGATCGTGATCAATCCGGCCGCGTGGACGCACACGTCGGTGGCGATTCGCGATGCGCTGGTGGCCAGTGAATTGCCGGTGATTGAAGTGCATCTGTCCAACGTCCACGCCCGCGAACCGTTTCGTCATCACTCGTTTGTCTCGGCAATTGCCACGGCGGTGATGGCCGGGTTTGGCAGTCATGGCTATCGCCTGGCGCTGGAACATTTCAGTCAGCGGCTGAAGGGGTGAATCGCGTGTTGCATTCCAACGTAATTTTGGCCGGGTTGATCGGTGCCGGTATTCAGGCTTCGCGCACACCGGCGCTGCATGAACACGAAGGCGATGCGCAGGGCATGCGTTATCTGTATCGATTGATCGATCTCGATCAATTGCAAATGGACAGCACCGCCCTGCCCGATCTGCTGCTGGCGGCTGAGCGGATGAACTACACCGGGCTGAACATTACTTTTCCGTGCAAGCAGGCGATTATTCCGCTGCTCGATGAGTTGTCGCCGGAAGCGCGAGGCATTGGTGCGGTGAATACCGTGGTGCTGAGGGACGGCAAGCGCGTCGGTCACAACACCGATTGTCTGGGTTTCGCCGAGGGTTTTCGCCGTGGCTTGCAGGACGCTGCCCGCGAACGTGTCGTCCAGATGGGCGCCGGCGGTGCGGGCGCGGCAGTGGCCCACGCGTTGTTGAGCGAAGGTGTCCGGCAGTTGAGCATTTACGACGTCGACAGTGAGCGTGCGGAAAGTCTGGCGAACAATCTGAATCAGCATTTTGGCTTCGGTCGTGCGGTGGCGGGTCGGGATTTGCCGAGTACGCTGAATCTGGCTGATGGTCTGGTCAACACCACGCCGATGGGCATGGCCAAACTGCCGGGCATGCCGGTGCCAGTCGAGTTGCTGCGCAAGGAATTGTGGGTGGCGGAGATTGTGTATTTCCCGCTGGAAACCGAGCTGCTGCGCAATGCTCGCGCATTGGGTTGCCGGACGTTGGATGGCGGCAACATGGCGGTGTTTCAGGCGGTGAAGGCGTTTGAATTGTTCAGCGGCGTGGTGCCGGATGCGCAGCGGATGCTGGCGCATTTTCAAAGCATGAACAGCTGAAGATCAAAAGATCGCAGCCTGCGGCAGCTCCTACAGGGATCGGTGTAGGAGCTGCCGAAGGCTGCGATCTTTTGATTGTCAGGCTTGCAGGTAGCGCAGCACCGATTCGCAGATCATCTCGCGATGCCGCTGCTTGATGCTTTCATCCGGCAGGTCGATCTGGAAGATCTCGCCAAACGTGTGCCGGTTCGACACGCGATAGAAGCAGAACGAACTGATCAGCAAATGCACATCCAGCGCATCCAGCCCCGCACGGAACACACCTTCATCAGCACCGCGACGCAGAATCTCGCCGAGTGAATCGAGGATGGTGTTGTTCATCGCCTTGATCGCATCGGAACGCTTCACGAATTCAGCGTTGTGGATATTTTCGATGCTGACGATGCGCACGAAATCGACGTTGCGATCGTGGTGATCAAACGTAAATTCAACCAATCGGCGAATCGCCACCACCGGCGCCAACTCGGCCAGATGCAGGCGGTTTTCGGTGTTGCGGATATCGCCGTAAAGCTTCTCCAGCACCTCGACGTACAACTGCTCCTTACTACCGAAGTAGTAATAGATCATGCGTTTGGAGGTGTGGATGCGCTCGGCGATCGCGTCAACGCGAGCACCGGACAAGCCTTGCTGGACGAACTCGACGATCGCCTCCTGCAGGATGTTCTCGCGGGTCTTTTCCGGGTTGTTTTTGCGACTCTTGCGCGGCTCTACGACGGGCACGACAGTAGCTGCGGAAAGTTCTGAATTTATCGTCATTGCGGGCTCACGGCCATCACTGCACAGGCGGCGATTATGGGCCGCGCCGCACAGTGAAGGAAGCCGCGCGAGCCGTGTTTAATCCCGCGTTTACGAATTTCCTACAACTTCGCCTGGCGAACGGCGCCGCTGCGTGATTTGGCCATCGCCGCCAAACGCACCGCGACATTCGCTGCGCCGTAACCGGCATAACCGTTTTTGCGCTGGATGATCTCGAAGAAGAAGCGTCCTTCGAACGGCTCGGTGTAGACGTGAAACAGCTCGCCGCCCTGCGCGTCACGGTCGTAGAGCACGTTGTAATACGCCAGCTCGCTGAGGAATTCGTCGTCGAAATCGAAGCGTGCGGCGAGGTCGTCGTAATAGTTGAGCGGAATATCCAACAGCGGCACACCGGCCTCTTTGGCGCGACTGACTTCGGCGAAGATGTCGTCACAATCGAAGGCGATGTGATGCACACCGGAGCCGCGGTAACTCGACAGCGCATGAGAGATCGCGGTGTTGCGGTTCTCTGAGATATTCAGCGGCAAGCGGATCGAGCTGTCGCGACTGCGCAGTGCGCGGCTTTTCACCAGACCGTATGGATCGGGCAGCACCACTTCATCATCCGCTTCGAAATCCAGCAGGCTCTTGTAGAACAGCACCCAACTGTCGAGGCTGTCGGCCGGCAGCGCCATGGCCATGTGGTCGATGCGCTTGAGGCCGCCACGGGCCGGCGCGTCGGCCAGCAGATTGAAATCGGTGCCGTAGACGTCGGCCTGTTCATCGACCAGATAAATCAGGCTGCCATCCGGCGCGCGCACTGCCGCCAGTTCCAGCTCATTAGGGCCGACCAGTCCGCGATAGGGCTGACCTTTATAAGCTACGGCGCGGGCCAACGCACTGGCGCTGTCCTTGACCCGCACGGCGGTGGCGCACAGTGACGGGCCATGAGCCTCGAAAAAACTGTGGGCGAAAGAGTAAGGCTCGGAGTTGAGAATCAGGTTGATGTCGCCCTGACGCAGCAGGCTCACGCTCTTGGAGCGGTGCTGCCCGGCCTTGACGAAACCCAAGCGCTCCAGCCAGTTCGACAGCTTGGCACCGAGGCTTTCATCGACGGCAAACTCGAGAAACTCGATGCCGTTGTACTCGCTGGCCTTTGGCGTTTCGAAAAGAATTTCGCGGTTGGCCACAGGCGTCGTGTCCTGCTCCAGACGCTGGCGAGTCTTCTCCTCCAGGTACAGCAGCGAACGCAAACCGTCAGCGGCATTGGCCCGTGGCGGCGCGGCGCGGAAGCCGTCATTGAAGATTTCCAGCGACAGCGGCCCGGTGTAACCGCTCTGAATGATCGGTGCAAGGAACCCCGGCAGATCGAATTCGCCCTGCCCCGGGAAGCAGCGGAAATGCCGGCTCCACTCCAGCACATCCATGGCCAGAATCGGCGCGTCAGCCATTTGTACAAAAAAGATCTTGTCGCCGGGAATGTCGGCGATTGCGCGGGGATCGCCCTTCAACGACAGCGTATGGAAGCTGTCGAGCAAAACCCCAAGGCTTGGGTGATCAGCCTGACGCACGATGTCCCAGACCTGTTGATAAGTGTTGACGTGACGGCCCCAGGCCAGCGCTTCGTAACCAATGCGCAAGCCACGCGCGCCGGCGTGTTCGGCCAGCAAGCGCAGGTCATCGACTAGAATTTGTTGATCGCCGACGCTGTCGGCCGAGGCGTTGCTGCAGACCAGCACCAGGTCGGTGCCGAGTTCCTGCATCAGGTCGAACTTGCGTTCGGCGCGCTCAAGATTGCGCGCCAGGCGATCGCGGCGGCAGCCTTCGAAATCGCGGAACGGCTGAAACAGGGTGATGGCGATGCCGAGATCGGCGCACATCTGTTTAATTTCGCGCGGACTGCCGTCGTAGTACAGGAGGTCGTTTTCGAAGATTTCCACCCCGTCGAACCCGGCGGCGGCAATGGCTTCGAGTTTTTCCGGCAGGGTGCCGCTCAAGGAAACGGTGGCAATGGAACGCTGCATGTTTCAACTCCCGGACTGCGCCGCTTGATCTTTACTGTAGGAGCTGCCGAAGGCTGCGATCGTTTGATCTTTATTCGTGGAGAGCAAAATCAACAGATCGCAGCCTTCGGCAGCTCCTACTTGGGATGGGTTTTTATAGTGGGGAAATTATTGGCTGCATTGAACGCGGCAGCAATTTAAAGTGTACTACCCGGTTAGTTTTGCGTGCGATTATCGAACACAATGGCGGTTTGGCGAATTGACGATTTTTCGTCCACTGCCCACCATCGACCGCACATTGAGTCCGGATATGAACCATCGGTCGCAGCGTGCAAGCAACACAGCACACCAAATAACAAATCCAAAAACGGGTGGAACACATGATTCCTTCACAGACTTCCCGCATGGCTCCGGCCATGAGCACTGCCTCAGGTGGCATCGGCGACAAGATCCGCGGCGCCATGGCGGTCGGCAAAACCCGCTGGGGCATGCTGGCGCTGGTGTTTTTCGCCACCACCCTGAACTACATCGACCGCGCCGCCCTCGGCGTCATGCAGCCAATCCTCGCCAAGGAAATGAGCTGGACGGCGATGGATTACGCCAACATCAACTTCTGGTTTCAGGTCGGCTACGCGATCGGTTTCGTCCTGCAAGGTCGACTGATCGACCGGGTCGGCGTCAAACGCGTGTTTTTCTGCGCCGTGCTGCTCTGGAGCCTGGCCACCGGCGCCCACGGTCTGGCGACATCGGCGGTCGGTTTCATGGTCTGCCGATTTATCCTCGGCCTCACCGAAGCGGCGAACTACCCGGCCTGCGTGAAAACCACGCGCCTGTGGTTCCCCGCTGGCGAACGTGCAGTCGCCACCGGCATCTTCAACGCCGGCACCAACGTCGGCGCGATGTTCACGCCAATGTTGCTGCCGCTGGTTCTCCACGTCTGGGGCTGGCAAGCCGCGTTCCTGTGCATGTCGGCGCTGGGCGGCATCTGGTTGCTGTTCTGGGGTTTGAAGTATTTCAACCCGGAAGATCACCCGAGCGTCAAGCAATCCGAACTGGACTACATCCAGCAGGAAGTTGAACCGGAACAGGCCCGCGTGCCGTTCTCGAGAATCCTGCGCATGCGCGGCACCTGGGCCTTCGCCATCGCTTATGCGCTGACCGCGCCGGTGTTCTGGTTCTACCTGTACTGGCTGCCGCCGTTTCTCAATCAGCAATACAACCTGGGCATCAACGTCACCCAGATGGGTATTCCGCTGATCATCATCTACGTGACGGCTGACTTCGGCAGCGTCGGCGGCGGCATTCTGTCTTCGTTCCTGATCGGTCGCGGCATGAACTCGATCAAGGCGCGGCTGCTGTCGATGTTGCTGTTCGCCTGCTGCATCATCGGTGTGGTCATGGCAGCTGGCTCGGCCAATCTGTGGGTCGCGGTGGCGGCGATTTCTCTGGCGATCGGCGCGCATCAGGCCTGGACGGCGAACATCTGGAGCCTGGTGATGGACTACACGCCCAAGCACATGATGAGCACGGTGTTCGGTTTCGGCGGCATGTGCGCGGCGATCGGCGGGATGTTCATGACCCAGATCGTCGGGCATATCCTGACCGTGACCAACAACAACTACACCGTGTTGTTTACCCTGATTCCGGCGATGTACTTCCTTGCGCTGACGTGGATGTACTTCATGGCCCCGCGCAAGATTCCGACCGTCACCGAATAAATTCCTGTAGGAGCTGCGGCACGCTGCGATCTTTTGATCTTGATGTTGAAGATCAAAAGATCGCAGCCTCGTTTCACTCGTCAGCTCCTACAGGGGTTTGTGTTTCCGGCTTTGTTGCCACGCTGCCGCCAGTCCGCTGCAGCAGATCACCGCGATACCGATGATCGTCAACACACTCGGCGTGTGATTGAACAGCAGCCAGCCCAACAACCCCGCAAACACGATCTGGCAATACCCGAACGGCGCCAGCAGCGCCGGCGCGGCATGGCGGAACGCTTGGGTCAGGAACAAATGCGCGGTCATCCCGCAACTGCCCAGCGCCAGCATCAATCCGGCGTGGGTCAGCGTCGGCACCTGCCAGAAGAACGGCACCAGCGCACTCATCACCAACGTGTTGCACAACCCGGCGAAGAAGTTGCTGGTGGTCGGACTGTCGATCTCCGCGAGCTTGCGGGTGAGCAATTGATAGAAGCAGAAAAACAGCGCCGAGCAGAACGGCAACAGCACCGCTGGCGTGAACAGTTCACCGCCCGGGTGGACGATGATCAGCACGCCGATAAAGCCGCAAATGACGGCGATCCATTGGCCGCGTGTCACTCGTTCTTTGAGCAGCGGCACCGACAACGCCGTGACCAACACCGGTGCAAGAAAGTTGACCGCCGTGGCTTCCGCCAACGGGATGTACAGCAGCGCCGTGGTGAAAAACAGGCTAGTGCCGAGTAGGCAAAGTGCTCGAACCAACTGCCACAACGGCTTCTTGGTACGTAGGACGCGCAGCCCGGACTGCGGCAGAAAAATTCCCGCCATCAGTAGGGTGTGCACCAAATAACGCGCCCACACCACCATCACGATCGGATAGAAACCGGAGAGGTATTTCGACAACGCGTCGTGGCTGGAGAACAGGAAAGTCGCCACGACAATCAGCAGGATCCCTTTGAAGGGTTGGTTGACACCGGAGAGCGGAGTGCTGACGGTCATTGGGTTTCCTTGTGTTGCCAAAAAAGATCAAAACCTTCGCGGGCAAGCCTTGCTCCCACACGGTTTGCGTAAACCCCGTAGGAGCAAAGCTTGCTCGCGAACAGGTGCGCAGCACCGCTTACAGCCGCGCCAACAATTCCCGCGTTCTATCGATCGCCATCTGCGCCCGATCCAATCCACTCACGCCCTGCTCCAGCAGTTTAACCGTAGGAATTTCCAGGCTCAGTGGGATATTAGCCGGCAGCGCTTTCAGCAACCCGAGCAAATCGCAATCACCCTCGCCGGGAAACCGTCGCTCGTTGCGCGCCTGACGCAAGATTTCGGCCATGTCTGACGGCCTCGGCCCTGCGACATCACATAACTGCGCATAACGCAGGCGCGATGATGGCACCTTCGCAAGATCCTCAAGCTTTGACGCCGAACGATCAAAGTGGAAGGCATCGACCAACACCGCAGCATTTGCCCGACTAGCGTTTTCCACAATCCGCAGCGCTTGCTCAAGGTTGCGCGCATCCGTCCAGGGCATGAACTCCAGATGCGGATGCAACCCGAGCGGCGCCGCCAAATCGCACAACGCGGCAAAGTTATCCGTGAGTCGCTGCTCGTCAGGATCGTTACCGGCGACGAGCAATTCAGTCGCACCAAACTCCGCGCCGACCGTAAGAAGCTTCTCGAAATCGGCAACAACGGTCTGCGGTTTCAGACGGAGGATTTCCACGTCGAGCACGCGGATGCCAGTGTCGCGCAATCGCTCCATCGTCCTACGCCGCAAATCGTTATCGGCTACCAGTGGGTAGTGATATTCCTCGGGCGTTGCCGGTTCCAGACGCAATCCGACATGGCTGTATCCGGCGCGAGCAGCGACTTCGACCATTTGCGGTGGCGACAGCTCCAGCACGGTCAGGCTGGCCAGGGAGAAAATTCGTTCGCTCATGTTCAAGCCTCGATCAGTGCAGGGGCGCAAGCACGGCCGGTGGAGGCGGCTTCGCGAATGGCTTCGATCAGCGCGAGGGTGCGTGCGGCATCAGCAGCACTGACCAACGGCTCGACTTCGCGCCGAGCCACGCGGACGAAATGCTCTAACTGCAAGCGTAAAGCTTCCTCACCGCTGTAGGACTCTTCCACACTCAACAACGGTTCATGCCAACCGGCGTCCACCTGATCAGCGGCGTAATGCCAACGTTTGAGCTGCGGAATGCTCAACGCCCCGGCGGTACCCGCCAGCAGATAACACGGTTGATCCGCCTGACGCGGATACGCCGGGTTTTCACCGGAGGCCAGCTCCCAACTCCACGGTGCCGCCACCGCATCGGAACCGCTCAACGTGCCCAATGTGCCGCCGGCAAATTGCAGCAACACCGCCGCGCTGTCCTCGTTGGCGAAACCGCGCACCGAGTTGTCGGTGAACGCTTGCACCGAATGCACTTCACCGCACAGGTGACGCAACAAATCGAGGTCGTGAATCAGGTTGGTCAGCAACATCCCCGCCCCCGCCTCACGGCGCCACGGGATCTCGAAATAGCTGTCCGGTTTACGTACCTGAAACAGCGCAGTGACCGTGGTCAAACGCCCGAGCGCACCGCTTTGCACCAGCTCATGGGCACGGACGATCAGCGGATTGTGGCGTCGATGATGGCCGACCAATACCGGCACGCCGCTGCGTTTAACCGCCGCGACCAGATCGCGCACTTCATCCAGATGCACGCCGACTGGTTTTTCCAGCAGCACCGGTACACCGGCCGCCAGACAATCGAGCGCCGTGCTGACGTGTTGGTTATTAGGATTGGCGACGATGACTGCGTCTGGCTTGATCTGATCAAGCATCTGACGGTGATTGGCGAAATGTCTGACACCCCACTCAGCCGCAAGAGTGGCGGCTTGCGGCCCGGGATCAGCCACTGCACACAGGCTGGCTTCGCTGAGGGTTTGCAGGTGCCGGTAATGTTGTTGACCCATATTGCCAGCGCCGATCAGAGCGATTCGAAGGGGCGAATTCAAGGCGCGATCCTTTTGTGATTGTTGTCGGAAAAACACTCCAGCAACAATTTAGAACCGAGTTCCAGAATCAAATACCCATCAAGCGCAAAACCGTGCGAACACCGCACCCTTTCTGAATCACCAAAATCCAAATGTGGGAGCGGGCTTGCTCGCGAAAGCGGAGGGTCAGCCAACATCTATTTAGACTGACGCACCGCCTTCGCGAGCAAGCCCGCTCCCACAGGGGATCTGTGTGTATTCCGATTACATGAACAATTCAGAAGCCAGGCTGGCGGCGGATAATTCTTCAGCAAACCTCAACAACAACGGCGCCAACTCATGCAACCGCGCCCCCGGCATCCGCGCACTCGGCCCGGCAATGCTGAGCACACCAATCACCCGACCATCCGCCGGATGTTTCACCACCGCCGCAATTGCCGACGTACCGACCGCCGAGCTTTCCTCGACCCACGCAT
The DNA here is from genome assembly GCF_044750025.1 of Pseudomonas sp. NPDC088885. NCBI lineage: Bacteria > Pseudomonadati > Pseudomonadota > Gammaproteobacteria > Pseudomonadales > Pseudomonadaceae > Pseudomonas > Pseudomonas sp. NPDC088885. Next base: position 12,340 of record NZ_JBIVJB010000023.1, read on the forward strand.
AGCCTTGCTCACGGGCCAGACGCAGGCGCTCCAATAACTCAATATTAGAGCGCGGCGCATTCGGCCCGATACCCACCGGCACCTCCGCCGCTTGCCGCTCAACCAGTGACAACGCCTCGGCATCGCTCATGCACGCCAGCCACGCATGCCCGGAAGCGGTGTAAAACAACGGCGCATCGCGGCCCATGTCCGGGTCATAACGCAGACCGGTACGCGCGCCCTGCGCCTTGGCGATCCAGGTCTGTCGCTCGCCATCGATCACACCGAGACGCACCAGTTCGCCGGTTTCCTGCGCCAGCCGATCCAGCACGGGCTGAACAATATCGGCGCCACTGCTCGACAGGTATTGAAAGCCCATCGCGACCAGTTTGGTCGACAGGTGATAGCGCAAGGTCTCAGGATTCTGCCGCACGTAGCCGAGGCGAATCAGCTCGGCGAGCAAGCGGTGGGTCGCGCTTTTCGGAATGTCCAATTGCTCGGCAAGCGTCTGCATCGGCAGCCCGCGCGGATCACTGGTGAGGCTTTCCAGCACGCTGAAAACCCGTTCAATCTGACTGCCGGCCATGGGGAAATCCAAATGAAATTTTGCCGATTCTAGAAGACATCTGCTGCAAAGCGAAATCTGGAACTGGTTGTTCGATAACCGCCCGGTTTGTCGTATCAAGGCTTGTAGGCCGACAGGAGCAATGGTTATTTTCTGGAATCAAATTCCAAAAACAATTCTGCGCTGGAGCCTTGTTTGATGCCTGCCGAACTTCCCGCTATCGACTGCGACGTTTTGATCGTCGGCTCCGGCGCCGCCGGATTGTCGGCAGCCGTCACTGCTGCGTGGCATGGCCTGAAGGTCATCGTCGTCGAAAAGGATTCGGTATTCGGCGGCGCCACCGCATGGTCGGGTGGCTGGGCGTGGGTGCCGTGCAATCCGCTGGCCCGACGCGCCGGCATCATCGAAGACGTCGAACAACCGCGCACCTATTTGCGCCATGAACTGGGCGAGCATTTTGACTCGGCGATGATCGATGCCTTCCTCGAAGCCGGGCCAAATATGGTGGCGTTTTTCGAGCAACACACCGCACTGCAATTCGCCGACGGCAACGCGATTGCCGACATCCATGGCGACACCCCGGGCGCGGGCACCGGCGGGCGCTCAGTGATTGCCGCGCCCTACAACGGGCGCAAGGTCGGACGCTTGCTCAAGCGACTTCGTACGACCATGCGCGAAACGTCCTTCATGGGCATGCCGATCATGGCGGGCGCGGATCTCTCGGCATTCCTCAATCTGACCCGCTCACTGAAAGCCGCATGGCACGTGACGCGACGTTTCACCCGGCACCTGTTTGACCTCGCGACGCATGGCCGCGCACTGCAACTGGTCAACGGCGTGGCACTGGTCGCTCGACTGGCGAAATCGGCCGAAGACCACGGCGTGTTGCTGTGGGAATCGGCGCCGGTGACTGAGTTGCTGCGTGACGAAAACCGCGTTTGCGGTGCAGTGATCAACAGCAAAAAAGGCCCGATCCGCATCCACGCACGCAAAGCCGTGGTGCTCGCAGCAGGTGGTTTCGCCAACGACATCGAACGGCGCAAAGCCCTGTTCCCACGCACGCCCACCGGCCACGAACATTGGGCGTTGCCGCCGCTGGCCGTGAATGGCGATGGCTTGCGCCTGGGCGAAAGCGTCGGCGCGCGGGTCAACACCGACGTTGCGTCCCCCGTCGCGTGGGCACCCGTCTCGCAAGTGCCTCATTCCGACGGCCGCATCGGCCATTTCCCACACATCATTGAGCGTGGCAAACCCGGCATCATCGGCGTACTGAGCAACGGCCAGCGTTTCGTCAACGAAGCCAACGGCTATTTCGACTACGTCAGCGCGATGGTCAATGCGGCGCCGCCAGGTGAAGAAGTCGCCTCATGGCTGATCTGCACCCACGCCTTTCAACGCCGTTATGGCCTCGGCATGTCACGGCCGTTTCCGGTTCCGTTGTCAGAATTTATCCGCAGTGGTTATCTGAAAACCGGTAACACCGTTGAGGAATTAGCCAACGCTTGCGGCGTCGACTCGAACGGTTTGCGCCAAACCCTCGACGACTACAACCGCCATGCCCACAACGGCGAAGACCCGCAATTCGGGCGCGGCGCAACGCCCTACAACCGCAAACAGGGCGATCCGGCGAACCTTCCCAACCCCTGCGTTGCCCCAATAGAAACCGGCCCGTTCTATGCCGTGAAAGTACAACCGGGATGCTTCGGCACTTTTGCCGGGCTCAAGGTCAACCCTCACGCGCAAGTGCTCGACGCCAACCAACACCCTATCGCCGGGCTCTACGCAGCGGGCGGCGACATGGCCAGCATCATGGGCGGCCACTACCCGGCGGGCGGAATCAACCTCGGCCCGGCGCTGACGTTCGGCTACATCGCCGCTCGGCATATCGCCGGCATCACTGCTTTCGAACAGGAGATCGACCATGCAGCACATCGTTAATGCCCAGGGTTTGAACATGCCGAAACTCGGTCTCGGCACGTGGCCGATGCTCGGCGACGAATGCACCCAGGCCGTGGAGCAAGCGCTGGAACTCGGTTATCGACACATCGACACGGCTGCGGCCTACAACAATGAGGACGCGGTCGGACAAGCCTTGTCGAATACGCCGACACCGCGCGAGCAGATTCACGTCACCACCAAGGTCTGGTGGGATCAGCTGCAACCCGACGCCATGCGCCATTCCATCGATCGCAGCCTCAAAGCCTTGCGCAGCGATTACGTCGACCTGTTCATGCTGCACTGGCCCACCACCGATTGGGACTTGCCGCGCACCCTCGAAACCTTGGCTTCGTTCAAGGAGCAAGGCCTGGCGCGCAACATCGGCGTGGCGAATTTTCCGCTGCCGCTGCTGCGCACAGTCGTCGAGGAATACGGCATCGATCTGTCCGCCATTCAGGTCGAGTACCACGTCTTGCTCGGACAAAACGCCCTGCTCGACTACGCTCGCCAACACGATCTGGCACTGACGGCCTACACACCGCTGGCGCGTAACAAGGTTTCACACATTGCCGAGATCCAGCAGATTGCCGCCAAGCATGGCGTGCTGCCGACGCAGGTCGCGCTGAAATGGCTGCTTGATCAAGACAACGTTGCAGCGATTCCCAAGGCGAGCAGCAAAGCCAATCAACTGGCCAATCTCGCGGCACTTGAGGTCAATCTCGACGATGAAGACCGGGCGCTGATTGCCAGTCTGTCGAAGCGCGAGCGTCAGGTCAGCCCGGACTTCGCGCCGGTGTGGGACGCGTTTGATCGGTGAGTAGGAAAACAGCGTTTGCCCGGTTCGAGACGCCAGTTGCAGGATCGGTCTTACGCGCTCTTACACATCTGCCCTGCACAACCTGAGCTGTGCGGTTATTCATAGGCGAGGCGAAAACGCCCCATCAATCTATGAGAGACCGCACCATGCTATGGAACAAGGCAAGACGCAGCGACAACGTCAACGACACGCGAGAGGGCAAGGACGCCCGCACACTGACAGGGAAAAAACTCGGCGCCGGGCTGGCCGCCGCCGCGCTGACAGGCGTGGCGCTCTATTCGAGCTACAACACCGCACCACAGTCGCCTGCCGTTGAGGACTACATCAGTCAGGAAATCGCGCCGGTCGACGACCCCCAACTCAAATTCATCGAATCGATACTCGGCGACACCGAAGACACCTGGGAACAGGTATTTGCCAGTACCGGGCAACACTACCCGGCGCCCACATTGACCCTGTTCAGCGATGGCATCGCGTCGGGCTGCGGCTTTGCCAGTGCGTCAAGCGGCCCCTTTTATTGCCCCACCAACCAAAACATCTACATGGATCCGGCGTTCTTCGAACAGATGGCCGAGCGCTTTTCGGTGGTCGGTGACTTCGCTCAGGCTTACATCCTCGCCCACGAAGTCGGCCATCACGTGCAAATTGCCTTGGGTATTTCCGCACCGTTTGAAAGCGCGCTGTCCGCCAGGCAGCCTGTGACCGGCGACTCAGGACTGGAGGTGCGCGTCGAACTGCAGGCCGATTGTCTGGCCGGGGTCTGGGCTCACCATGCGCAACAGCGCCATGCGTGGCTGGAACCGGGCGACATCGACGAAGCACTGAACGCTGCCAGCGTGCTCGGGGATGATGCGCTGCAACGTGCGCGAAACCAGACAGTACGTCCCGAGACCTTCAGCCACGGCACATCACATCAGCGCAGTGCCTGGTTCAGCGCAGGATTCGATAGCGGCCGCGTCGAAGCGTGCGATACCTTCAACGCCGCGCAGTTGTAAGCTTGGCAATATCGGCATCTGCTTTAGAACCGGCGTCGATCACGATGGTCTGACGACCGGACTGGCGCCACCGTCGTGCACCAGCAACACTCATCACCACGTACAACAGAGGATTCCCACATGCTATGGAAAAAAGGCCGACGCAGTGACAACGTCGTCGACGCCCGGGGTGATGATGCAGGCGGTGGCGGTGGCGGCATGCGCTTTGGTGGCGGCAAAGGCCTGAGCCTGGGGGCGATTCTGCTGATCGTCGGGATCGGCTGGATCACCGGCCAGGATCCGTTGCAGATCCTCGGCCAGCTCGCCGGGCAATCTACCCAGCAAGCGGCGCCGACTTCGCAGACCCGTCAGGCGCCGCCGGCCAACGATGAACAGGCTGAGTTCGTCCGCTCGATCCTTGGCGACACCGAAGACACCTGGGGTTCGATTTTCCAACAGGCCGGTCGCCAATATAAGGATCCGACCCTGGTGCTGTTCAGCAACCGGGTCAGTTCGGCGTGCGGTCTGGCGACCTCCGCCACCGGCCCGTTCTATTGCCCGGCCGACCAGAAGGTCTATCTGGACATGGCGTTCTTCCAGGAAATGTCGCAACGCTTCAAGGCGGCCGGCGATTTCGCTCAGGCCTACGTGATTGCGCACGAAGTCGGACACCATGTGCAGACGCTTCTCGGCGTCTCGGCGAAAATTCAGACAGCGCGCCAGCAAGGTCGGCAGATGGAAGGCGACGGCGGTTTGCTGGTGCGTCAGGAATTGCAGGCCGATTGCCTCGCCGGTGTCTGGGCTTACAGTGCGCAGAAGCGTTTGAACTGGCTGGAACCGGGCGACATCGAAGAAGCCTTGAACGCGGCTAACGCCATCGGTGATGATCGCTTGCAACAACAGGGTCAGGGCCGTGTGGTGCCGGACTCGTTTACCCACGGCACGTCGGCGCAAAGGGTGCGCTGGTTTAAAACCGGATTCGCGCAGGGCCAGGTCGGCCAGTGCGACACCTTCGCGGCGAAAAACCTGTAAATGCATAAATGGCTTTTGGCGTTACTGATCGTTGGCAGCACCGCGCACGCCGCAGGTGTCGATGCGATCAGCCCCGGTCGCTTGCAACTCAAGGCCGGGGAAATGGCGGTGGGCATTGGCCCGGCGCCGGAAAAAATCGAGCGTGTGCTGATCGTCATTCATGGCCGTTTGCGCAACGCCGAGACCTATCGCAAAAGTGCCGAAAGCGCCGCCGAACTGGCCGGACAGACCGCACACACGCTGGTGATCGCCCCGCAGTTTCTCAATGAAAGCGATGTCGCCCTGTACTCGTTGCCCGCCACGCTGCTGCGTTGGCAAGACAATGAATGGATGGGTGGCGGCTTATCCACAGGGCCGAATCCGTTGAGTTCGTACGCGGCACTGGATGAAATCGTCGCGCGGATCACCGATCGCAAACAGTTTCCCGACGTGAAGCAGATCGTGATTTTCGGCCACTCCGGCGGCGGCCAGGTGGTGCAGCGCTATGCCCTGCTGGCCAAGGATCAACCGGCGCTGAAGGCCAACGGCATTCGTCTGCGTTATGTGGTGGCGAATCCGTCCTCCTACGCGTACTTCAATGAACAGCGCCCGGCGGCGTTCGATCACGCCAAGTGCCCGGGTTTCAATCGCTGGAAGTACGGGCTGGCAGACATGCCGGTTTACGCCGGTGGGCAAACGCCGCTGCAGCTTGAAAGCAGTTACGTCAAACGCGAGGTGATCTATCTGCTCGGGCAGCAGGATATTGATCCGCAGCACCCGGCGCTGGACAAGAGTTGCGCGGCGCAAGCGCAGGGTGCGTACCGTCTTGAGCGTGGGAAATCTTACTTCGGCTATTTGCTACGCCGACATCCGGAAGGGGTCAATCAGCGGCTGGTTGAAGTGCCGGGGGTTGGGCATAACGGCGATGGGATGCTGACGTCGCCGGAGGGGCAGAAAGCCCTGTTTGATTAAGTCGTGTATTGAATGATCTGCCGCCTTCGCGAGCAGGCTCGCTCCCACATTGGGCTTATGCATGGCACAAAATCTCTGTGCACTGAAGATCTAATGTGGGAGCGAGCCTGCTCGCGAAGAGGCCCGCTCGGGCACTGAGGATTTCAAGCCAAGAGCATCCGCCGCAACTCAACACAATCGCGCGCATGCCAATCGGTCAACTCCGGCCACGGGTTATCCGGCAAATTCACCAACACCGTCCGCGCCCCTGCCGCTCTTCCGCAATCCAGATCAAAGCGATAATCACCGACCATCACCATCTCGCTGGCCGGTACATCCCAGGCGTCTGCCAGTTTCAGCAACCCACCCGGGTGCGGCTTAGGCGGCGCTTCGTCGCGGCCCAAAACGTCTTCGACGGCAAAGCAGTCAGCCAGGCCAATCGCCTCCAGCGTCACATGCGCCAGCTCCCGCGCATTGCGGGTCAGAATGCCGAGGCGATAACCGCGCGCATGCAGATCACGCACCAGCTCAACCGCGCCGGTGGCCGGGGTCGAACCCAGCGCCAGATCGCGCTCATGTTCCAACAACCAAGCATGTTTCGCCGCCGCTTCATCCGCCGGCAACGCCGCAAGATGCGTGAGGATGTCGTCCTCCGGCGGAATCGCCAGCGCCACGCGAATCGCCGCAAAATCATGCACGGCCACGGTCAGCGTGCCATCCATGTCGAACACCCAGTGCTTCACATTTTTCAGGCTCATGCCCAATCCTTGCGATGACGAATCAAGCCTTCCTGCGTCACCGAAGCGACCAATTGGCCGGCGCGGTTGTACACGCTGCCACGGGAGAAGCCACGGGAATTGCCGGCCCAAGGGCTGTCCATCGCGTAGAGCAACCAGTCATCGGCACGCAGATCATTGTGGAACCACAACGCGTGATCGAGGCTGGCGACCTGCATGTCTTTCTGCCAGACCGATTTGCCGTGGGGCAGCATCGAAGTGGTCAGCAGACCGAAGTCGGACGCGTAGGCCAGCAAGTATTTGTGCAGCGCCGGAATATCGGCCAACGCACCGTCAGCACGGAACCACACGTACTTCACCGGATCGGCCGGTTGCGGGTTGTACGGGTCTTTTTCGGTGACCGGGCGCACTTCGATCGGTTTCGGGCACAGCAGCTTTTCACGCATGTGCTCGGGGATCAGTTGCGCACGTTGCTGGAACAATTCCAGTTCCGACGGCAAATTTTCCGGGCCGACCACAACCGGCATCTGGCTCTGGTGTTGAAAACCTTCTTCGTCGTACTGAAACGACGCGCTGCAGGTGAAAATCGGATGGCCCTTCTGGATCGCGGTCACCCGGCGCGTACTGAAACTGCCGCCGTCACGCACGCGATCAACCGAATACACCACCGGCAACTTGGCGTCGCCCGGACGCAGGAAATAACCGTGCATCGAATGCACGTGACGCGCTTCTTCAACCGTCTGACTGGCCGCCGACAACGACTGACCGAGCACCTGACCACCGAACAACTGACGGAAACCCAAGTCCTGGCTGCGGCCACGGAAGAGGTTTTCTTCGATCGGTTCCAGGGTCAGCAGGTCGACCAGATCTTCCAACACTTGGCTCATTCAGACTCTCCTCACACAAAGCAATGCCGCGCAGTCTTGGCTGCGACGGTCGATTCAGGTTCTGGCGCGAGCCACTATCGCGCCATTGTAAACGTCTGTGTCTGCTTATCCATGCAAGGTTTCCAGCCACTGCTCCCGCGTGATGCGGTACAGCACGTGGCGGCGCAGCGGGTGATCGACGGCGAGCTTGGGGTGATCGAAATCATCGTCAGGGGCGTGATGCATGCCAATCGCCTGCATGACTTTCTCCGACGGCAGATTGATTTGCGCGGTGAACGAGACGATTTCTTTCAGGGCCATCCGGTCAAAGCCGCAGCGCAGAGCCGTCCACGCCGCTTCACTGGCATAGCCCAATCCCCAATGTTCCTTGGCCAGACGCCAGCCGATTTCCACCGCCGGAGTAAACGGCGCGTCGAAACCGACCACACCGAGCCCGGTGAAACCGATAAATTCGCCGCTGTCCTTGCGCTCCAGCGCCCACAGGCCGAAACCGTGCTCGGCGAAATGCCCGCGAATCCGCCCGATCAGCGAGGCGCTTTCCAGTCGGCTCAACGCTGCCGGAAAATAACGCATGACCTGAGGATCGGCACACATCGCCGCAAATGCCGGCAAATCTTCGTCCTGCCACTGGCGCATCAACAAGCGTGCGCTTTGCAGTTCCAGTATCGGCTCCATCGTGCCCCTCCGTTTCCATGCCGCAAGTCTACATCGCTGGTAGGATCCTTCACTCTTTCCAACATTTCCTACATGAATACGCCATGCCACTGCCGCTGATCTACCACGAAGACTACAGCCCCGAGTTTCCGGCGGATCACCGCTTTCCGATGGACAAGTTCCGTTTGCTGCGCGATCACCTGGTCGACAGCGGGCTGACCCGCGATGCCGACCTGCTGCGCCCCGAGATCTGCCCCAACGACATCCTCGCCTTCGCCCATGACCGTGCGTATATCGAACGCTACATGAGCGGCGAGTTGTCCCGCGAAGACCAACGGCGCCTCGGTCTGCCATGGAACGAAGCCTTGGCGCGACGCACGGTGCGCGCGGTTGGCGGTTCGATTCTGGCGGCGGAAAAAGCCTTGGAACATGGTCTGGCATGTCATCTGGCTGGCGGCACGCATCACGCGCATTACGATTACCCGGCGGGTTTCTGCATCTTCAATGACCTGGCGATCATCAGCCATTACCTGCTGCAAAGTGGCCGGGTGAATCGCGTGCTGATTTTCGATTGCGACGTGCATCAGGGCGACGGCACGGCACGGATTCTTCACGACACGCCGGAGGCGATTACCGTCTCCCTGCACTGCGAGAAGAATTTTCCTGCACGCAAAGCGGAAAGTGACTGGGACATACCGCTGCCGAAAGGCATGGGCGATGCCGATTATTTGAAGGTGGTCGATGACACGCTCAACTATTTGCTGCCGCTGTATCAACCGGATCTGGTGCTGTACGACGCCGGTGTCGACGTGCACAAGGACGACGCCCTCGGTTATCTGCAACTGACCGACGCAGGCGTCGCCGCCCGTGATGAAAGTGTGATGCGCCATTGCCTGGGTCGCGACATTCCGGTGATGGGCGTGATTGGCGGCGGCTACAGCAAGGATCGCCACGCCCTCGCCCGCCGCCACGGCATCCTCCATCACAGCGCGCAGCGGGTCTGGCAGACACACGGCTGTCATTGAGCTGTGCTGCGTTACCCACAATCGCTGTGGAACTGCCTGTGGATAAGCTGAGTGAAAGGGCCTACAGCCCATACCGCCCGGGGCCTACAGAATACTGGCTAATTTTTAACCAGATTTCGAATCCACCAAAATCCCCATGTGGGAGCGGGCTTGCTCGCGAAAGCGTCGGCACATCCGACATCTCGTTGACTGACACACCGCTTTCGCGAGCAAGCCCGCTCCCACAAAGGCTCCGGCTGTTAGAATGCGCGCCTTATCCCGCCATACCGCAGCGCACGCCATGACCCAGAATTCCGCCTCCTCCCCCGCTCACGTCGCCATCATCGGCGGTGGCCCCGCCGGCCTGATGGCCGCCGAAGTGCTGAGCCAGGCTGGAGTTCGCGTCGATCTTTACGACGGCATGCCCTCGGTCGGCCGCAAATTCCTTCTCGCCGGCGTCGGCGGCATGAACATTACCCACTCCGAAGCCTACCCGGCGTTCCTCTCGCGCTACGCCGAACGCGCACCGCAAATCGCCCCGCTGCTGCGCGGCTTCGACGCCGACGCGTTGTGCACATGGATTCATGATCTGGGTATCGAAACCTTTATCGGCAGCTCCGGCCGCGTGTTCCCCACCGACATGAAAGCCGCGCCGCTGCTGCGCGCCTGGCTCAAACGTCTGCGCGACAGCGGCGTGGTTATCCACACCCGCCATCGCTGGCTCGGCTGGGATGAACACGGCGCACTGCGCATCGACAGCCCCGAAGGCGAAATCACCGTCAACCCCGACGCCACCCTGCTCGCCCTCGGCGGCGGCAGCTGGTCGCGCCTCGGTTCCGACGGTGCGTGGATGCTGGCACTGGAGCAACGCGGTGTAGGACTTGCACCGTTGCAGCCGAGTAATTGTGGCTTCGAGGTGCAGGCCTGGAGCGAATTGATGGTCAGCAAATTCGCCGGCGCGCCGCTGAAAAATATCGCCATTGGTTTGAACGATGATGTTCCGCGCTTGGGCGAATGCGTGATCACCGCGACCGGGATTGAAGGCAGTCTGATTTATGCGCTGTCGGCGCCGATTCGTGAGGCGATCAATCAATACGGCGCGGCGGTTATCCACATCGATCTGCTGCCCGGCCGGCCTGTGGATAAATTACAAGCGGCGTTGAGCAAGCCACGCGGTTCGCGCTCGATGGCCAAGCATCTGCACAGTCAGGTCGGAATTGATGGGGTGAAAGCGGCGTTGCTGCGGGAGCTGACGGATGCGGCGACGTTCGCTGATCCGGCGTTGTTGGCGCGGGCGATCAAGGCGTTGCCGCTGACATTGGTGAAAACGCGGCCGTTGGACGAAGCGATCAGCAGTGCCGGGGGCGTGACGTTTGAAGCGATGGATGAGCGTTTGATGCTCAAGGCGTTGCCGGGGGTTTTCTGCGCGGGGGAGATGCTCGATTGGGAAGCGCCGACGGGGGGCTATTTGCTGACAGGGTGTTTTGCCAGCGGGCGGGCGGCAGGGTTGGGGATTGTGCAGTGGCTTAACAGCTGAACCCTCACCCCAGCCCTCTCCCAGAGGGAGAGGGGGCCGACCGGTGTGTCTGGCGCTATACATCGACCTGAAAGACCGAGTCGATTATGGATTCGGTAAAGCTCTCTCAGGTCGGCGTAACTTCAAAGCATCCCCCAATCAGTCCCCTCTCCCTCCGGGAGAGGGCTAGGGTGAGGGGCTTTTGACCTTAAGGCTTACGCTTACGCGGCCCAGTGTTGAACACCGGCACCTTGCGCACAGGCTTGACCGATGGTTCCGGCGCCTGCGTCTCGCCGCTGTCCACCCATTTGCCCAAATTACGCTTGCCGCCACCGCCAGAAGCTTTCGGCTTCTTCGGTTTTTTCGGCTTCTTGATCACCTGACCGCTGGCATCGGTGTCCGGCACACGGTGTTCAGGCTCAAAATCCGGCTCGTTCTGACGCTTCAAGGTCTGGCGCGTGAGCATTTCAATCGCCGACAACATGTTCACTTCATCCGCGCACACCAGCGAGATCGCCTCACCGGTCGCACCTGCACGGCCAGTCCGGCCGATACGGTGGATGTAATCCTCAGCCACGATTGGAAGGTCGAAGTTGATCACCAACGGCAAATCTTCAATATCCAGACCCCGCGCAGCTACGTCGGTCGCGACCAGAATCTGCACTTCACTGAGCTTGAACCGATCCAGTGCACGCTGACGGGTCGCCTGCGGCTTGTCGCCGTGGATACCGTCGGCATTCACACCCAGGCCCTGGAGTTTTTCCACCAGCGCATCAACACCATTACGGGTCTTGGCGAACACCAGCACCTGCTTCCACTTGTTCTTGCGCATCAGGTGCACGAACAGTTCGGCCTTGCGCTTCTTGTCGACCGTGACGATCCACTGCTTGACGGTGTTGGCGGCGACATTGCGCGGGCTGACTTCCACGGTCAGTGGATCATCGAGCATCTGCCCGGCGAGCAGGCGGATGTCGTCGGAGAAAGTCGCGGAGAACAGCAGCGTCTGACGCTTCTTCGGCAGTGCGCGGTAGATGTTCGACAGTTCTTCGGAGAAACCGAGGTCGAGCATGCGATCGGCTTCGTCGAGCACCAGGGTTTGCAGTTGATTGAATTTCAGCGCCTTCTGGCGGAACAGGTCGAGCAGACGGCCCGGCGTCGCCACCAGCAGGTCAACACCGCCGCGCAGCTTCATCATTTGCGGGTTGATGCTGACGCCGCCGTACACCGCGTAGGTGCGCAGCGGCAGGTTTTCGGCGTACTGGCGCACGGCTTCGTGAACCTGCTCGGCCAGTTCGCGGGTCGGCACCAGAATCAGTGCGCGCACCGAGTTGGCGGCGACTTTCGGCCCTTCCATGGCCAGCAACTGCAGCAGTGGCAAGGCGAAACCGGCGGTTTTGCCGGTGCCGGTCTGGGCCGCTGCCATCAGGTCACGACCGGCCAGCACGGCCGGAATGGCTTGCGCCTGAACCGGCGTCGGGGTCTGGTAGCCGAGCTTCTCGAGGGAGCGCAGCAAGGGTTCGATCAGGCCAAGGGTGGCGAAAGTCATGGAAGTACCGTAGGAAAAAATAACGCAGGCATGCAATGCCGCGCAGTTTACCCTAATTCGTACGCGTTTCTGCGGGAACGGCTGTCGGCGCCACGACTGGCGGCTGCACCGGACGACGCCACTGCGGCAGACCAATCAGCACCACGGCGCTGATGATCACCAGCATCGCCAGCGCTTCTTCGATGCCGATGGTCTCGCCGACAAACACGATCCCGAGCAACACCGCCACCGCCGGGTTGACGTAGGCATAACTGGTCGCCGCCGCCGGACGCACGTGCTTGAGCAGGTACATATAAGAATTGAAGGCGATGATCGAGCCGAAGAAGATCAAGTACGCCAGCGCCAGCCAGCCTTCCATCGGCGGCACGGCTTGCAGGCGTTCACCGGTCATCGCGCTACCGATCAGCAGCACCACGCCGCCGACCAACATCTCCACCGCACTGGCCATCGCGCCCTGCGGCAACGGCAAATGTCTGCTCCACACCGAACCGAACGCCCAGGTCGCCGCCGCAAAAATCAGCAACGCCGCGCCCAGCGGACTCGATTGCAGGTTGGAGCCCATGTTGAGCATGGCGATGCCGATAATCCCCAACGCGACCCCGGCCCATTCCAGACGCGTATTGCGTGCGCCCCAGAAATAACCAAACAGCAAAGTGAACAACGGCACCGTCGCCACCGCCAATGCCGCCACGCCCGAAGCCACACCGGTGTGTTCGGCCACACTCACCGCGCCGTTACCAAAACTGAGCAGCAAAATCCCGATGATCCCCGCCGCTTTCCACTGCGCCCAGGTCGGCGCCGGCGCCCCACGCCAACGCAGGAATGCGTACATCAATGTGCCAGCAATCACGAAGCGCACACCACCGAGCATCAGCGGCGGCCAGTATTCAACGCCGATGCGGATCACCAGATAGGTCGATCCCCAAATCACGTACAGCGCAAAAAAAGCGGCGATCAGCGGTAGGGAAAAACGGCGCAGGGCGGGCATGAGCAGCTCGACAGTCAGAGTCTTGGGATTGGATATTCTAGAAAGGCTGGCGGGCAAAAATAAGTTACAAAACCAGCGAAACACGCCAGTACACTTTTCAGAAGCCGACACCGAATCAATGTGTGAGCGGGCTTGCTCGCGAATGCGGTGGGTCAGTCACAAAAAAGTTGAATGACACACCGCATTCGCGAGCAAGCCCGCTCCCACAGGGGTTGCGTGTTGGGCTGGGGATTAGCGGTAGCGCAGCAGGTGTTCGCTGACTTTGGCGGCGGGGACTTTCTGTAGTTTGCACAGTAGGTCGTGCGATAGCTCGCGCACGCCATGCTTGCCGCGCAATTCTTCAGCCAGATGCGCCATCAGGTTGGCCGCCATCTCGGCATCGGCCATGGCCCGGTGAGCCTGGCCGGTGTGCGGCAGGCGCGCGAAGGTGGTGAGCGTGCCGAGCTTGTGATTCGGCGCTGCCGGCATCAAGCGACGGGCCAAGAGCAACGAGCAGGCAAAATTCTGCAACCGCGTGCGCTTGATCCGGCCCAGCTCAAAGTCCCAGAACTTCTGGTCGAACGAGGCGTTGTGCGCGAGCAGCGGCGTGCAGCCGACAAACTCGTTGACTTCGTTCATCACCTGCTCCGCCGGCGGTGCGGTGCGCAGCATGGCGTTGCTGATGCCGGTCAGTTGTTCGATAAACGCCGGGACGCGCACGCCGGCGTTCATCAGGCTCTGGTAACGCTCGACGATGCGGCCGTTTTCCAGCATGACCACGGCGATTTCCGTGGCGCGACAGCTGCTGTTCGGCGAGAGGCCAGTGGTTTCAAAGTCGATGACTGCAATGCGTTCCAAACCGGGTTCAACTCCGTACAAAAATCAATTCTTGAGCAACAGCGCGCCTTCGATCGGCACGTAGCGGCTGGCAGCGCGGATCAGCGAGTTGGCGGTCAGGCCGGGCACACCATAGGCAACCGCTTGCACGCCGTGTTTGCTGATGATGCGTTCGAGCAGCATGTCGAAATCGCCGTCACCCGAGGCCAGGACGATTTCGTCGACGTGGTCGGCGGCGTCCATGATGTCGAGGGTGATGCCGACGTCCCAATCGCCTTTGGCCGAGCCGTCGCTGCGCTGGATGTAGGGCTTGAGCTTCACGGTGAAGCCGAGGTTGCGCAGGATCTGCTGGAACTGCTGCTGTTTGCTGTCGCCACGGTCGATCGCGTAGGCGTAGGCCTCGACGATCTGCCCGTCCTTGCTGATATCGGCCCACAGCGCGGCATAGTTGAAATGGCAACCATAGGCCTGACGTACGGTGTAGTAGAGGTTCTGCACGTCGGCGAACACTGCGATTTTTTTCACCGGAGTTCCTGTGAGCGCGCGAGCGCACGAAGCGGGATCAGGCGCGTGGCCCGAAAAAGGCGCTCAGTATGCCAGCCAAGAGGAAGGTTCAGCGAATAATCACCGGCAGGCGCCGAGGTGCTACTGACGAGTGGTGAATGTGGTGAGGGGATTTTTCCCCGATGGGCTGTGGAGCGGCCCCAGTTTTTTGGGACTGCTCCGCAGCCCATCGGGGATAAATCCCCTCACCACAGGTTTGGTGTCAAATCTGAGAAATGTAGGTGTCAGACGAAGGAATCGTCGTCATCGAAGAACGATGAGCTGTCGTCGCTGCTGTAATCAGTGTCGGTGAATCCGCCCTGATCGTTGCCGGCCATGCGCTGATCATCGCCCCAGCCACTGTTGCTCTGGTCGGCCACCTGCGCCGGTTCTTCCTTGATCACTTCAACGATTTCTTCCGGTTGCTGGTTGTGGTGGAACAGACTGCTGATGCCTTGCGCCAGCATCACGCCACCCGCCACACCGGCGGCGGTTTTCATGGCGCCGCCGAGGAAGCTGCTGCCGGCCGCCGGCGCCGCTTGTTGCGCGTAGTTTGGTGGTGGTGCACCGACATGCTGTTGTGGCGCGGGCGCCGCATAATTCTGCTGCGGTGCCGGTTCGCGCCAGCCGCCAGTCGACGATGGGGCTGCACTCTGGGTCGGCGCCGGACGCGAGCTGCCACCAAAGATGCTCGACAGAAAACCACCGCCACCGCTCGAAGCAGGCGCAGCACTCTGCGCCTTGGCCGATTGCAATTCAGCCTGCAAACGCTGGACTTGCTGGGTCAGTTGCTTGTTCTGCTCATCAAGGCTCTTCAGCGCAGCCTCTTGCACCAGAATCGCCTGGGTCATGAAATAACCTGCCGCCGGTTGGCGTGTCAGGTGTTCCTTGATCCGCGTTTCAGCCTGGGCGTCGCGCGGGGCTGCCTCCGTTTCGGCCTGTTGCAGCCGGGAAAACAGTCCATCGATCAGGGTTTGCTCTTCGCTGTTCATGGCGACCTCGTAGATTGCCGGGGATAACGTTGCCCTCGTCCACGACGGACAAGGTGCTCTCCTGTAATGGAGACAGTGACAGGATGTTTCAACGACCTTTACCGAATGTTTACGTTTGTGTCGCCCCGCGCAGCATCGGTTAAAGTGAGCCACTGTTTTCGACCTGCGATACCGACTGATGAATGCCTTCGAAGTGCTGCGCGACTCCCTGTATTTCTTCAAACGCCATTTGGCCAGCATCGTGCAGCTGTGCCTGCCGTTGGTGATCTTCGAAGCGCTGCTGCAACAAGTGGTCGATCACAACACCGATCCGGACAGTTTTTCCTCGGTCAGCGTGGTCGTCGGCCTGCTGGTGTATCCGTTGTACACCGCAGCCCTGATTTTGTTTCTCGACGCGCGCACCCGTGGCGAGTCGCCGCGCACCCTTGATCTGCTGGCGATGTCGGCGCGCCTGTGGCCGCGTTTCGCCCTGCTCACGGCACTCAACACCTTGCTGATCCTGCTCGGCCTGTCGCTGTATTTCCTGCCGGGCCTGATGTTGATGGTGATGCTCGCGTTCGGCGAGTACCTGCTGGTGCTGCGCGGCCTCGGCCCGTTGCAGGCGATGAAAGAAAGCCTGCGCCTGACCCGTGGGCACTTCTGGCGGATTCTGTTGTGCATTCTCTGTGTGATGACGCCGCTGTGGCTGCTCAAAGGCGCGACACTGGCGGTGTATCCAGAGCCGCAGAACCCGGCGATCGCCGTGCTGATCGACAGCGCTCACAGCTTCCTGCAACTGTTCACCAGTGTGGTCTTGTTCCGGCTTTTCATGCTGATCAGCGAATCGCCTGACAAAAGTGACAGAGCGGTCTGACACGGCAGCCCTTGGGCTTCGCGCCTGCCGTCAGGTATGCTCGGGGCCACTTTCTGTAACGCTATAAGCCGAGCCATGACCCGCCTACTGCGCTACACCGTTGCGCTTGCCCTGCTCGCCCTCGTCCTTGTCGGCGGGCTGATCTACAGCCTGACCTGGCGCCCCGACGCCCGCGAAACCTTGCCGGTCAGTTGCACCGGAACGCCGCCGACGCTGGTGCCGGGCCAAGCCTTGAAGGTCATGACCTGGAACGTGCAATACCTGGCCGGCAAGCGTTACGTGTTCTGGAATGATCTGGCGCAAGGCAATGATGAAGCGCCGACCACGGAAGACATGGCCTTCAGCCTCGACGAAGTGGCGCGGGTGATTCGCGACGAGCAGCCCGATGTGGTGCTGTTGCAGGAACTCGATGACGGCGCCAAGGCCAGCGACTATCAGAACCAGTTCAAGCTGTTGCAGGAGCGCGTCGCCGACCTGTACCCGTGCAGCGCCCATGCCTTTGACTGGAAGGCCGATTTCGTCCCCGATCCGCACATCTTTGGCAGCGTTGGCCGGCAACTGGCGACCCTGAGCCGCTACCGCATCGAACACGCCGAACGCCTGCAACTGCCAGTGGCCCCGGCCAATTTCATCAGCCGTCAGTTTCAACCGAAAGATGCCTTGCTCGCGACCAAACTGCCGCTCAGCGATGGCGGGCAACTGACGGTATTCAATACCCATCTGGAACGCGCCAGCCAACCGGACGAAACCTTGCAGGCGCAGGTGACAGCGATGACCAAGGTGCTCGACAAGTACGAAAGTCAGGGTTTGCCGTGGGTCATCGGCGGCGACTTCAATCTGTTGCCGCTCGGACAATACCGGCGCCTGCCCGCCGAGCAACGCACGCCCTACTCCGCCGATAGCGAACTGCACCTGCTGTGGGACAAGTACCCGATGATCCCGAACAACAACGAAGCCAGCGGCATCGACCGCGCGCAGTGGCTGACCCACTACCCCAACGACCCTGGCCTCAGAGGCCCGGATCGCACGGTCGATTACCTGTTCTACAGCCCGAAAATCAAACGGGTGGAAGCGACGGTACGACAGGACGACACGTTGCGCATCTCCGACCACCTGCCAGTAATCGCCCGCTTCCTGCTCCCCGCCACTCCATAAATCATTGGCACACTACGGATCCCTGTGGGAGCGGGCTTGCTCGCGAAGGCGGTGGATCAGTCACACAAAAGTTGAATGACACACCGCATTCGCGAGCAAGCCCGCTCCCACAGGGGGACGCGTTGAATTGGTGATCAATGCACTTCTTCGAGGTCGTCATGCAGCAACCCGAAGATCTGCCGTTTCATGTCGATAAACGAGCGCTCCATCAACATGTCCAGTGAACGCGGGCGTTCGATCGGCACGTCGAGAATCTGTTTGATCCGCCCCGGTTTCGCGCCCATCACATAGACCCGATCCCCCAGCAAAATCGCCTCATCGATGTCATGGGTGACGAACAACACAGTCTTCTTCGTGTTGCCCCAGACCCGCAGCAACAACTGCTGCATCTGCAAGCGCGTCTGGCTGTCCAGCGCACCAAACGGTTCATCCATCAACAGAATCTGCGGATCATTGGCCAGTGCACGGGCAATCGCCACGCGCTGCATCATCCCGCCTGACAGCTGTTTGGCGTAGTTGTCGGCGAACCCGGCGAGACCGACTTCGTTGACGTAGTAATCAACAATCTCCTTGCGCCGCGCCGCCGGCATGCCGCGACGTTTCAACCCGAACTCGACGTTCTGCCGCACCGTCAGCCACGGGAACAGCGTGTAACTCTGAAAGACCATGCCGCGATCGGCGCCCGGCCCCTGCACTTGCTGGCCGCCGACATAGATTTCGCCGGAGGTCGGTTCGGCCAGGCCTGCGGTCAAATACAGCAGGCTGGATTTACCGCAACCCGATGGCCCGACCAGCACCGCAAACTGCTGATCCGGCACTTCAAACGAGACCTCTTCCAGCGCGGTAAATGTGCCGCCGTCGGGCTTCTTGTAACGCAGGCTGACCTTGTCCACCTGCAAACGCGGCGCGGCTTGCGCAGGGGTGGCAACGGGTTCGATAAAACGATGATTGGCAGCAGTCACTGAGCCCATGCGGCAACCCTCAGTCGGAGAAAACGGAACAGTTGATCGGTGACCAGACCGAGCAGGCCAATGATCGCGATGGCGAGGAAAATCACATCCACCTGAAAGCCGCGCATGGCTTTCAGGCTCAAGTAACCCAAACCGCTGGACGCGGCGACCAGTTCAGCCACCACCAGATACGTCCAGGCCCAGCCCATGGTCACGCGCAAAGTGTCGAGCACGCCCGGCACCGAGGCCGGCGCGATCACATGCAACACCGCATCGCGGCGGGTCGAACCCAAGGTGTACGAGGCGTTGATCAGATCCTTGGAAATGCCCTTCGACACATCAGCGATCATCACCAGTTGCTGAAAGAACACGCCGAAGATAATCACCGAAACCCGCTGCTCCAGACCGATGCCGATCCACAAAATAAACAGCGGTACAAACGAGGTCACCGGCAGGTAACGAATGAAGTTCACCAGCGGCTCAAGGAATGCCTGGACGATGCGGAAGCTGCCCATCAGCAACCCCAACGGCACTGCCACCAACGACGACACGATGAAGCCGACCATCACCACTTCGACACTGGCCCACACATGTGTGCCGAGCGTGCCATCGCGGCTCAGGCGCACGGCGGCTTCAACCACCGCGCCCGGTGTCGGCAAAAACATTCCCGGCACGATGCCGCCATAAGAAAGTCCGGCCCACAGACCGACCAACAACACCCAGGCCAGAGCGCTGGCGCTCCACACCACTTGCACCGGCAATGCGGTTTTCGGCGTGAGGCTGCGGCTCAGCCACGAATTGCGCTTGAACATTGCAGACCTCCTAAAGCGGGCTGACGAAACGGTTGTCGACCAGCTCGTCGTTGCTGACGTTGTACGGTTTGCCCTGCAATTCGCTGGCGGTTTCGTTGGCCAGTTTGATCAGCGCGGCGCTGTCGCCCGGTTTGCCCGGTGAGCCGAGCAGTTTCTCGCTCATCGCCTGATCGTAGAAACGCACGCCTTGTGCAGCGGCGGCCAGTTCCTTCGGATCGGAGAGGTAGCCGCCGACGCCTTTGGCCATGATTTTGTAGGCGTCCTCCGGATGATCCTTGGTGTATTGCACGGCTTTGTACAAACCGGCGACCAGCGCCTTGACGTCTTCCGGTTGCTTGTCGATCACGCTGCAATTGAGCGCGACCACATCGACGATCACGCCGGGAGTGCTGCTGCTGTCGATCAGCACTTTGCCCTGCTGCTTGTCGCGCACCATCGACAGGTGCGGTTCCCAGGTCACGGCGGCGGGTACGCGACCGGCGATGAACGCGGTGGCGGCATCGTCAGCGGTCATGTTCTGCACGGTGATGTCGCTCATGCTCATGCCGTTCTTTTTCAGCAGGTACGAGAGCCAGAACTGCGAGGTCGAACCTTCGTTGACCGCCACGGATTTGCCCTTGAGTTCTTGCAGGCTCTTCACGTCTTTGCCGACCAGCACGCCGTCGCCGCCATGGCTGTCATCCAGCGCCGCGACCGCTTTGAAGCAGAACTGCGGACGGTACTTGAGCACTTCATCGATGGTCGACGCTGAGCCGGACAATTGCCCGGACGCCTGCGCGGCCATGTACATCGACGCCTCTTCGACCACCGGCAATTCGACGGTCAACCCGTTTTCCTTGAAGTAGCCCAGATCCTGAGCCAGATAAAGCGTGCCGTAACCGACCCACGTGGTGTGGCCGATGGACAGGGTGCCGGCCTGGGCGCTGGTCGCGACCGTGGCGGCAAGGGCGGTGATTGCCAGAGGGTGAGTGAGACGGAGACACAAGGACTTGATCATGGAGCACTCCCGACGCTGTTGATTTAGTTTTGTCATGGGCAGTACGGTCGCCGGCCGTTGTGCAGTTGCCGCCGTTGGTCTCTCGCGGACGCTTGGGCGGACAACATTCGGCTGGCGGGCAAGATCGATGGTGGCCCATGTGCGCGGTGAGGAAAATCAGGAAATTGTTGGCTGCAAATGATGAAAAAACTGGGTAGTGCGCACTGCCAAGGGGCGGTGTTGGCCGGGATGCTCAAAGGGGGTGCAGATCGGGGATTTTCGGTGGCTGACCCACCGCATTCGCGAGCAGGCTCGCTCCCACAATGATCTCGAGCGAACCCTGGATTTGTAGACGCCACTGAACCTGTAGGAGTGAGCCTGCTCGCGATGGCGGGGTGTCAGACACAGATGTATTAACTGAAAGACAGCTATCGCGAGCAGGCTCACTCCTACAGGGGATCTTCGGTGTGACATAGATCCAGTGTGGGAGCGAGCCTGCTCGCGAAGGGGTCGACTCGGTATCAGCGCAACTGAAACCAGGTGGTTTTCAGCTGGGTGTACTTATCGAAGGAATGCAGCGACAAATCGCGACCAAACCCCGACTGTTTACCGCCGCCAAACGGCACCGTCACATCCAGCGCATCAACGGTATTCACCGACACCGTACCCGCGCGCAACTGCCGCGCTACGCGATGCGCCCGGTTCAGGTCATCCGTCCACAACGAAGCAGCCAATCCGTAAACACTGTCATTGGCCAAGCGCAGCGCCTCTTCCTCAGTGTCAAACGGCACCACCGCCAACACCGGGCCAAACACCTCTTCACGAAACAGCGGCATATCCGCCGTCACACCGGTAAAAATCGTCGGCTCAATAAAATTGTCCGACCCGTTAAACCGCCGCTGCTGCCCGCCGCAAATCCGCGTCGCCCCAGACTGCTCGGCACTGCGAATAAAACCCATGATGCTCGCCGTCTGCTTGCTATCGACAATCGCCCCCGCGCTGCTCTGCGGATCCAGCGGATCGCCCGGCAACCAGCGTTCAGCCTGCGCTTTCAGCCGTTCAACAAACTCATCATGAATCGAACGCTCCACCAGCAACCGCGAGTTGGCCGAGCAGACTTCGCCCTGATTGAAGAAGATCCCGAACGCGGCTTTTTCCGCCGCCAGATCGAGATCCTGGCAATCGGCGAACACCAGATTGGCGCTCTTGCCGCCGCACTCCAGCCACACCTGCTTGAGGTTCGACTGCGCGGAATACTCCATGAAATATTTGCCGACCTGGGTCGAGCCGGTGAACACCAGACAATCGACATCAGGGTGCAAACCCAACGCCTTGCCCGTCTGCTCGCCGAGCCCCGGTAACACGTTGAGCACACCCGCCGGCAACCCTGCTTCCAGGGCCAGTTCGGCAAGGCGCAACGCCGAAAACGGCGACTGCTCGGCCGGTTTTAATATCACCGAATTACCCGCCGCCAACGCCGGGGCGAGTTTCCAAGCGGCCATGTCCAACGGGAAATTCCACGGCACTACCGCCGCAACCACACCTAGCGCTTCGCGAGTAATCGTCGCCAATACATTCGGCGCACTGGGTGCGACTTGGTCGTAGAGCTTGTCGATGGCTTCGGCGTACCAACGGAACACCCCGGCGGCGCCCGGCACGTCGATGTTGTAGGCGTCCATCACCGGTTTGCCCATGTTCAGCGAGTCGAGCAAGGCCAGTTCTTCGCGATGCCTCATCAGCAAATCCGCCAAGCGCAGCAACACTTGCTTGCGCTCGGCAGGCGGGCGTTGCGACCAGGTGCCCGCCTCAAACACTTGCCGCGCATTGCGCACGGCCGCATCGACATCTGCCTCGCCACACGCAGCGACATTCGCCAGGCACTGCCCGGTCGCCGGATTGATTGCGGCGAAGGTCTGCCCCGACTGCGCGGCGCAATGTTGGCCGTCGATCACGGCTTGATCGGGAAAATTCAACGCAACGGCACGGCGCTGCCACTCTGCAAGCTCGAACACGACGGATGCTCCTGAGACGTTATTGTGAATCGATGGTCGCTCAGGCCCGCGCGGGCTAAAAATAGTAAAAATATCTTCGCAGGCAATAAAAACACTGGGCAATGACTTCCCCCAATCGCTGCGCAGGTGGCTATGGTTGAAGGATAAAAACATCGTCGCGCCATGGACGTGGCGGCGCACAAATTGCTTTGAAGTCGAGTCCGCTCGTCCTGAGGTTTGCCGTGGCCGCCTACAATTTGCGTCAGTTGAAATACTTCATCACCACCGTCGAATGCGGCAGCGTTGCCGAAGCCTCGCGCAAGCTTTACATCGCGCAACCGGCGATCTCCACCGCGATCAAAGGCCTGGAAGACAGCTTCGGCGTGCAACTGCTGATCCGTCATCACGCCCAAGGCGTGTCACTGACGCCCAGCGGCGCGCGGTTTTTTCGCAAGGCACAAGAACTGCTGCGCATGGCCAAGGAGTTCGAACAGAACGCACTGGCCGACAACGATGTGGTTTCAGGACAGATCGACATCGGCTGCTTTGAAACCGTCGCGCCGTTGTATCTACCGCAATTGATCGCCGGGTTTTCTGCACTGTATCCGGGAGTGAAAATCCGCATTCGCGATGGTGAGCAGCAGGAATTGGTGCAAGGCCTGACGTCGGGCGCGTTCGACTTGGTGATTCTCTATGAACATGAACTCGACGCGACCATTCAGACCGAACCGCTGATGCCCGCGCAACGGCCGTATGCGCTGCTGCCGGCGGATCATCGCTTTGCCGAGTACAAGCAGGTGTCGCTGCGGGATTTGTGCCTCGATCCGATGATCTTGCTCGATGTGCAACCGAGCCGGACTTACTTCGTCAGTTTGTTTGAAGAGCTGGGGCTGACACCGCGCATCGAGTTCAGCTCACCGTCAATTGAAATGGTGCGCGGGATGGTGGGTCAGGGGTTTGGCTTTTCGATTCTGGTGACGAGGCCGCATTCGGAATGCACCTATGACGGCAAGAAAGTCGCGTGTGTCGAGATCGCCGAGGACGTCACCGGCTCGGGGTTGGTTGCCGCGTGGCTCAAGCGTGGGCAACTGACCAAACCGGCACAGTTGTTCGCGGATTATTGCCGCGAACAACTGACGGCCAAGACCGGTAATTGAATACTCCCCTACCCTTCAGGAAACCTGCGGTGATCGCTGTTCGATTTCTATGCCGATCAACGGGCGCTTCATGGCAATCGATATCCACCCGCCAACAGCGGCGATTACGCAGGCAGCAAATCCCAGCAGGAAAGACAAGAAGCTGAGCTCATTGGCGACAGCCAGAAGTCCGAGTACAGCAGCCGTCGCCTCGGCAGCCCCCCACACACAAGTCTGCACGGACATCGCTACAGAACTACGCCCTCTCCATATTTTTACGGCTTGGGCCTGATACAACGGGCCGCAGATCATCTCGCCAATCACAATAAAAACCACGACGAGGAACAGAATTGCCTGCACTTGAGACGAAACCATTAATAGCAGGCAACCCGCGCCGATCAACAGGTTTGAAACTATGACCCGCCACAACCGTGAAACCCGCTGCGAGAGCGACGTTATATAGACCTGACTGAAAATAATGATGCCGCTGGCCACCAGAAACAGCACACCGACCAACTCACTGGAGAAACGCTCCGTCGCATAGGTTGGGAATACATAATAAAACTGCGCATAACCGATCATGGTCAAAAAGTTGATGATCATGAACGCAACAACTTTAGGCGACGCGTCGGAGATGCTCGCCGAAGACGCGAGACTGTCTGACGCCGCGATTGTTGACCTTGTCAGGTGAGGAATCAGCGTAGTAGACGCAGTTGCCAGAACACCTAACAGTAATGGCAGAGCAACAAACCAATAACCCGTTCCTGCCAATATCAACGATGCAACGAACGGTGCTATTCCAGCGCCCGCGTTCGCAGCGACATTCTCATAGGAAAGCACTCGCTCGTGCTCGCCCTCGCGAAAGTACTGAACAATGTATGAGATCTGCGAAATCGTCGCGATCGAATTGGCCACGCCAAACACCACCACCAAAACGATCCAGATCAGTACGTGGGTAACTCCCGCCGCAGCCGTCGCCAGCATTAAACACGCGGCCACTGCCACACACAGTAAAGCGAGGGCAATTTCACGTCGGCGATCAATCTTGTCCATCACGCCTTGAAAGGCCAGCGCGCCCACCCGGTTTGAGACAATGGCGAAGCCGACGACGATGCCGGCTGCGCTGGTGCTCAGACCTACAGCCGAATTCAGCCAAATGGCCATGAACGGATAGAAACAACTCCATGCGGCGGACGATAGAAACCGGACGAAGTAGATCATTGGAAGACCGGCCTTCTAGTGCCGCGATCCGTATGAATGAGCACTTGCCCTATCTCGCGTACGACAACGTCTGCGTAACCGGTAAGCATGCCGATCCAGGCGTAATCAGACGTACCGATAGGCACGATCAGGCTGCCAACATTGGCGATCGGTGTATGAATGGACGACAGGAGCGGAATTTCCCAGTCATGCACAATGGCCTCGTGATCCAGGCAATACCAGTAACTCAAAGTTTGGCGACACTGCTCGACAGGTTTGTAGTGGAGTGTGGTCTCGAGTAGTCCCAGCGGCAGCAGAGCAACGTGTTGCAGAACAGTGGCAGGCGCCAAGTCATAGGCCAAGGCAATTTGCTCGACAATACTCGCACCGCCGAGACGGCCCATATTGGCGTCGATAAGGTAAGCCGTAGACGGTGTAGCAATGAACTCGCAATGGAAAAAACCGTTATCGAATTCTGCACGTGCGATCAGATCGCACACGGCCGTCTCGATTTTCGAACGAACGGTTAAACCGATCATCTCGTTGGCTGGAAACTGATTAGCGACTTCGGTGAAACCGACACGGTTGCGCTTGGACAAGCCAAGAAAAACTACCTGCCCATCTTGAGCGAAACCTTCCATGCTGACGAGATCACCCTCACAGTGCGCCTGAACGATCCACGCAGTGCTTTCAGGCTGATCAATTCCACTCCCCAGAATCGCCGACTTGATCACGCTGGAAGGATCATCATTTGCCCCGATGGTAAGCAACATCGTCGCCACTGCGCCGGAGCCGACCGAGGGTTTCAGCACAACATCATTTTTGATACCAGGCGTCAGCCACGATATCTCGAAGTCTCCATCATCGAGCAAGACACAGGTCTCTGCTGGAACATGTTCAGGTACCAGGCCACCGACAAACTCCTTGGATGAGAGCTTGGCGAATTCAGCAGGCGGTGCATTAAATCCAAACGCTTTGGCGACTGCCGACACCATTGGAAAGAGCTCGTCAAAAAAAGTTGTGATGCTGTGGATCGCACTCACCAGTTCTTTATTGGCCTGCAAGTAAGCAGATAGCGCGTCGGTATCGCTAAATGCGGGAATGCAGGTGACCCCATCGAATACTGCCTTGGCTGCGCCGTGAAAACCTGCAGGGTCGACCGACAGTATTGGCTCAAACCCCGCACTGCGAATTGCCTCGCAAACGTACTTGATGGATACCTTGTTAATTCCGACTATCAAAATGTGTCGCATATCTTTCACATCCATCCATAAAAATGAAAAATCGACGCTTACAGAGCATCAACGGTAAGCGGGTGATACATCTTGCCGGGGTTGAGGATATTCGCCGGATCCAAGGCCTTTTTGATTGCCCGCATAATCGGCAGCGCCGTACCGTGCTGGGCCGACATCCATTTCACTTTGCCCTGACCGACGCCGTGCTCTCCGCTGACCGTCCCGCCGAACGACAATGCACGACTCGACAGTCGACTTAGAAACGCCTGAATCTCCACACTCTCGTCCTGCCCTTCCTGAAGCATGATCAACAAGTGGAAATTACCGTCGCCGACATGGCCAATCAGCGGCGCGTCGAGCCCGGAAGCGATAATGTCTGCAGCAGTGGCGCTGATACAGGCACTGAGCGATGACAACGGCACACATACATCAGTGGCCAGCCCCATGCGGCCGTTATAGAACGCGTGAAATGCCCACCAAGCGTCATGCCTCGCTTTCCACAGGGCCGTTCGCTCTTCAACACGTTGAGAGATCTTTAGTTGACCGCCGAACTCATGTGCACAATCGGTGAATATTTCAACGTTGCTGGCGACCGTCGATCTATCTCCGTGAAACTCAAGAAAAAGATGAGGCACTTCCGGCAAATCCAGCGCAGGAGAATAGGCATTGCACGCGCGGACAGCGTTAACATCCAACAACTCGATCCGAGCAATTGACAGGCCTTGTCCGAGAGCAGTGGCAACTGTCTGTACGGCGTTGTCGACAGAGTCAAACGAGCAGACGCCCGCGACAATTGTGTCAGGCACAGGGTGTAATCTGACTTCCAGCTCACTGAAGATACCGAGAGTTCCTTCTGAACCTACAGCGATAGCCAGCAAATCCAGGCCCATGGCAGATTTAGGTGCTCTACAGCCGATTTGCGCAACTGCCCCATCAGCCATGACCCAGCGTGCAGCTTTGACGTTGGCTGCCATCGTCCCGTAACGAACGGAGTTGGTGCCCGAGGCTCGCGTCGCAGCCATTCCGCCCATCGACGCGTTAGCGCCAGGATCAACTGAAAAAAACAGACCAGTGTCGCGCAAGTAACTGTTTAGTTGTTCGCGGGTAACTCCTGGCTGAACGGTCGCAGTCATGTCCATCGCGTTTATGCTAAGAATCGCGTTCATCTCAGAACAGTCGACACACACTCCACCACGTGGCGCATTGATTTGTCCTTCAAGCGATGAGCGGGCTCCGGCCGGAATCATCGCTACGCCATGTTCGTGACAAAGCCGCACAACCTGAACGATTTCTTCTTCACTTCGAACGGTGATTACCGCGTCGGGCGGGCTCAATTCAATACCGGGCGGCGCTTGGCAGAATTGTTTCCGGATGCTTTTTTCAAGCCTCAAGCGTTCGCCAAACAACAGCCGAAGTTTTTCAACAACCAAAGCATTCATTAGTCTCATCCTTGTGCTAACTGATCACGGCCAGATTTGTTTTTATCGGTCCATCACTGTGCCAACCCGCGCATTCCTGTGAGCGGTTGACTGACACAGATCATCGAACAGAGAACGCGGTGACTCCCGTCTTCTCTGTTTTCACTTTTTGTTTTTTTTGCCGGTTCGGGCTCCACGTCCATCGTATTCAGGACGGCCAGAAACTATCATCCCAAAGAAATAAGGTTGAGCATCCTTATCCTCTAGCTGGGTGCCGGATTTGTTGTGCACTTCGATCAAGGAGAAGAGATCGACAAGACGATCCTGAATTTGCTCTATTTCTGCGTCTTTGAGTGTCACCATCGAGCTGTATTTAAAAGAACCTGAAACATCAAAATATTCACTTTTTTCAGGTTTGGTCAGCGATCGTTCCACTTCATGACGCAGGAACATATCCTTTAGCCGCAACGCATCAGCTGTTCTTGGCATTCTCAGCGTAGGTGCATGACGAACAAAAGGGTCATCAGTGGTGCTTCGTTCCTTCGAGACGAGGTTCAGAAACGCTTCAGTTCGTTCGTCGTAGGCAAGGGCTAGCTGTTGGCAAACCAACTGCATCTCCGCAACGGACGCACTGTCGACCATATAGAGATAAGTCATCAATGGCAGCAATTCGAAGTTGTCCTCGAATGCCTTGACGACTTCCTCGGTTATGATGAACTCACGCTCATACCGACTCAAACTCAGCGCCCGACGCAGTATCTTCGAATCATGCTCTCGAAGCTCCAGCCTGGACGAAAGGTCCGTGACCTCGACCCCTTTGCCAAACAACATCTCGTGGACATTGGCCGGCAACAAGTCTCTGAAGTAATGCCAGTAATAATCGAAGCTGACCTTACTGGAAGCATCGATATCCAAATGGTTATGCAGTTCGACGGCAGCATCGATACTCAGGTACTTTCTTCCGGCCTCTACGTCACGGTAGTAATTGGCCGAAAACGGGATGTTGACCTCTTCGAGAAACGTCGAAATCTTCAGATGCCCGGCATCAATCCGCAATTGCATGAGAAACGCACCAAACGCTCGTTTGTTATCCAAGCTCTTCAGCCTCTGCCGACAGAGTGATGACCACTCTGGTCGTGTTCTTCTTGATTTTCATACTGGAAGTCACCAAGCCTATTTCTTGCGTATTACGTACATGAACTCCCCCGCAAGGGATTGACCAGTTTTCGCATTTCCACCAACGAAATCCTTGTCCTTGGCTGGTATCCGCTTCCGTACGAATCTCATGACTTGCAGAGCAAAACTCGTTCAGGGCATCAGTCGCCTGCCTCAAACTGTCTTCGTCGAACTCTTCGACAAACTCGTATTGATTTTCCCCTCCGTCGTCACTCAGCGGCGAGCGCACCGGGTGTTGAATGGAGCGCCCCAGCGTTTGCTCAAGCATGCAGTGGATCAAATGCATGGCCGAATGAACACGCATCTGATGATAGCGTAATGACCAGTCGAGAGTGGCTGTCGCCTGCTGTGCATTCTTAGGCTCGCTCAGCAGCGCGAATGTTTCATCGTCGACCTTTAGGTAATGCCGAATCTGGTCATCCCTTTTTTTCGTGGCGATAACTTCCAGCCGTTTTAAAGTCTCACCCGCCTTCGTCCCCTGAATGTGCAACACGCCTCGATCTCCGAGCTGGCCGCCTCCCTGCGGGTAGAAAACCGTTTCGCCAAGGAGTGCAAAAGGAAGACCGGCATCGTCGCGCTCAAGCAGATCGACTCGACATTCCAGTTGCTTTAGATACGGATTTTCATGAAATAAAGGCAGTGTTCCGCTCATTTTTACCTCGAGTCAGTTCTCGCTCAGTGTGGTTGGGAGCCTGTGCGAATGGTTGAGGGCATCCACATCTCTGGGCCTTTTTGGCGCTCAACCGCGTCCAGCTCTTTTCTGAGAACATCGCACAAACGGGTCATCTGCACCTGGCTGCCTATCGAGATTCTGAGGCAGTTATCAAGGCCATAATCAGTCAATGGCGATGTCAGGAATCCTTCACGCGCCAGGTAGTCATGTAACGACTTACAGTCGTGGAGGCTGTTGAACTCGACGAATACAAAGTTGACATAGCGACTTCTGGCTTGAACGCCATAGCCCTGGAACAGACTGACAATCTCCTGCCCCCACTCAAGGCAATGCGCCGCTGTCTTTTCCAGATGATCAGCATCCCAAAGTGCGTACTCACCGGCGAGGGCAGAGAATGAGCTGACGTTGTATGGCGCGCGCCGTGCCTGCAGAACCGGAACCAGATCAGCGCTAGCATAAGCCCAACCCAAACGTAACCCCGCAATGCCATACGCCTTTGAAAACGTACGCAGGCATATCGAGTTTTTCCGAGCGCTTACGATCTGCACGCCAGGCGAGTTCTCGCGATCCGGGGCGAACTCTGCATACGCTTCATCAATGATGACCGTCGTTCTTTCCGGAATGGCAGCAACAAGTTTTAGCAGTGCGGATGGAGAGAGATAGTCGCCCAAAGGGTTCGACGGGTTTACCAGCACAACCACATCCGGATTCTTTTGAAGGGCAATATTGAGTGTAGTGTCGTAACCTTCTCCGCTGGCGGGAAAGATCTCACTATAGTCAGCCCCCAGAAGCTCGGATCTGATTTTGTACATTTTGAAGCTGTGATGCAGTGCCACGATCCGGCTGCCAGCCTGCAACAAACTACGCAATGAAATATCAATCAACTCATCAGAACCTGCCCCGACCACCACACGCTCGGGATCAACGTTCCAACGTTCACCGATAGCCGTGCGAAGCGACTTGTAAGTCACCTCAGGGTATTCGCTGAGCAGTGACGGCATCGACATGCACAGGTGCAGTGCCAGACCCGATGCTCCCAGCGGATTTTCGTTAGCGTGCAGCCGGGCATTACGGCAATCCGCTTCCAGCGACTCAGCGCCTGCCACTGCGCTCTTGTTGCCTGACGAACTCATCGACTGTGCCCCCCAAGAATGTGGGCAACGATGCTTTCCAGATACCCGGTCAACGCAATATCCCGATCCAGATAAGGGATCAGTTCACGCACTCGGGCATGCCAGGCACGGCCCTGCTGGCCTAACTTTGTGCAACCGCGAATATCGGCAGCCTGGGCTGCGCATATCAGTTCGAAGGCAATGACATACCGCGTGTTCTGCAACACTTCAGCCACACGACGCGCGGCAATAAGACCAAACGAAACCACGTCCTGGAAGTCGGCGGTGGTGGTCAGGGTCTGGATCGAAACCGGCGTGGCGAGCGATCGGTTTTCCGCCGTCAGAGAGGCCGACATGAACTGCCCACCCATAAGACCGAAACGCAGACCGCCATTTTCAGCGCAGAGGAAAGACGGCAGACCATTGCTGTTGGCCTTCGTCAGGAAGCGATCTATGCGCCGATCAGAAAGGTTGCACATCGTGATCATGGAGATCGTCAGGTAATCCATGGCCGAGGCAATGTACTGCCCATGAAAGTGGCCATTGTGAAAAACCTCACCATTCTCGGGAGTGATCAACGGATTGTCGTTGGATGAGTTCAGTTCGTTGGTGACGATGCGCTCGACGAACTCGATGGTTTCCAGCACCGGCCCCAGAATCTGGGGTGTGCAGCGAATCGAGTAGGCATCTTCAATGGGCATGGCCTCCTGACGTACCTCGTCAGTTCGCAGCGCACTCAGTTGCGACGAGAGTTCAATGTCATCAATCGCCAACTCCGAGCCTTGAAGATCGTCCCAAATGGCCTCGGCAATTTTTTGCTGCCCCAAGTGCGGTTTCAACTTGTGAACGTCAGGATGAAAAGGACGTACCCGGGCCTGCAACGCCTCGAAGGAGAAAGCGGAAATCGAGGTGTATTGTTCAAGCAGTTCTCGGGCCTCGACCACATTCATTGCCGCGACCGCTACCATGCAGGACGTGCCATTGATCAGTGCCAACCCTTCTTTGTAGCTCAGGTGTAGCGGTGCCAAGCCCAATTGCTCAAGCGCTTGTGTCGCCGGAATGCGCACACCATCAAGATAGGCGTAACCATCACCGGTTAACATCCGCGCAACCGCTGCCAATGGCCCCAGATCACCACTGGTGCCAAGAGAACCTTTACTCGGAATTTCAGGGATAAGGCCTGCGTTGTAGATGGCGATGTACCGATCAAAGTTCTCCAGAGAGATCGCCGAGTTACCGCGTGATAATGAAACAATTCGCGCAAACATTGTGGCCCGGGCGACACTGTCCGGGAATCGCTCACCGACGTTTGTCGATACGCCCTGAATCAGATTGGATTGAAGCTCGTGGGCTTTCTCGATAGGCACGAGGTGGTCAACGAAGCCGCCCATGCCGGTATTCACGCCATAGATGACCGCCCCCTGCGCAACGAGGTTTTCCAAGGCATCTCTCGATGCCTGAACCCTTTGTCGCGTGGCTTGGGATGCGACTACTGTCTTGCCGGGTCGGGCAAACCGGATCAGATCCTTTAGGCATACATCGACACCGGGGGTCAGCACATAGGTGCTATCCGACGTGAAATTCTTTTCCTGAATCGTCATTTTTTCATCCCTGAACTACGTGTGACTGTTGACCCGCCCAATCGGCGATGATCACGTTGATTGTTCGGCTGCCCGAAAAGGCGCGCCGACCATGTGCAAACTGAAAATTATCGAGCAGTAAAATATCGCCCTCAGCCAAATCGACATCTCGTTCCAGCCCCCTGACGGCGTGAAAAAGCTCCAGGGTGAGTTCTTCCGCAAGCGGCTCGCCATTACCAAAACACATGGCTTCCAGCAGTAGCGGGGTTTTACGATGCGCGTTTATCAGCTCGCTGGCGTCCTGCTCTCGACCATCGATACGCGCCCATTCGATCATGGCTGCCGCGCCCCAGAAATGCGCTTGATTGCACCAGATGTTTGCATCTTTAAGGGGATGCTGACGCATCGGGGAAATACAGTCCTGCCAGAGAACGAGGTCTTCGCCGTTCCATTCGAAGTCCCACCCACGCGATCGGCATAGCAACTCTGCTTCGGATTTCCTGGCGCTAGAGAAGGTCTCTTGCCAGCTTTTTTTGACGCCCGGTTTGAGATCGACCCGCGCCTCGCTGGGTAAGGTTCTGCGCAATTTAAGTCCGCGATCCGTTAGCTGCTTCATGGTCCCTTGATCAACCAGTTGCTCCAGCTTGCGCATGTCGCCGATGACAGATTCGCCGCCTTTTCCGGCCGGTTCCACGCAAACGAACGCAATGATCTCGGGTGGACGTTTTACGTAGGCCATTTCTTGATGAAGGATGACGGACCAGTCGGGAGGGGTGCGAGTCGCCTCCATAACCTTGCCCTGTATGGTCGAGCGTGGAGAGCTTCCGCCAACGTAATCGCGGGTTTCAAAGCCCATAGCGACAATGGCCTTTTCAAACTCACCAGGATCCTTGCACCGATCAGCGGCGCGAATGATCACGGCACCGTCACTAAGCAACCGTTCGCGGATGTCGTGCGCAGCATTAGAAAAATAAAGCCCCGGATCAGCGCATCCGCTGGCCGAAAAATCGAATACTCCTTCTGC
The DNA here is from genome assembly GCF_044750025.1 of Pseudomonas sp. NPDC088885. Classification (NCBI taxonomy): domain Bacteria; kingdom Pseudomonadati; phylum Pseudomonadota; class Gammaproteobacteria; order Pseudomonadales; family Pseudomonadaceae; genus Pseudomonas; species Pseudomonas sp. NPDC088885. The sequence goes on from NZ_JBIVJB010000023.1 coordinate 45,549, forward strand.
ATCACTGCCCTTCACCTTCATCACTCCTTAAGTCCATGGAATCGTCGGCATCTCCGTCTGCGATGCATTAGATATCACTCCCCATTTACAAATTCAACAGATAGAAATATGTTTCTTCCAATAGTTTTAAGTAGAATCAGTTAAGAAATCATTGCGATTGGTGACATAAAAAGCCCTCAACCGATTGATATAGATGAAAAATAATTTCAAGGACGAGACGAAATATGACAGTAAAAAACGGCCCACCATTCCTGTGCCAACAACCGCTTCGGCACGAGCGCGAAAGTAATCTCGCGAAACTCTCTGTAACGCTTTTCACCAAAACTTACGTGAGCCGATTCCAATGAGCGGATTCAACGCGCGCTCAGGCGTGCTGAAGCGCAGCCTGAAAAATCGACACATCCAACTGATCGCCTTGGGTGGGGCAGTGGGAACCGGACTGTTTTTGGGTTCGGCAGGAGCACTGAAGTCGGCGGGCCCATCAATGATCCTCGGCTACGCGATTTGCGGTTTCATCGCCTTCCTGATCATGCGACAGCTAGGGGAAATGATCGTGGAAGAGCCGGTAGCGGGTTCTTTCAGCCATTTCGCTCACAAGTACTGGGGCGGATTCGCCGGGTTCCTGTCGGGCTGGAACTGCTGGATGCTATACATCCTGGTCGGCATGTCGGAACTGACCGCCATCGGCAAGTACGTGCACTACTGGTGGCCAGAGATCCCGACATGGGTATCCGCTGCGGCCTTCTTTGTGCTGATCAATGCCATCAACCTGATCAATGTGAAAATGTTTGGTGAAGCGGAATTCTGGTTTGCCATCATCAAGGTACTGGCCGTCATAGGCATGATTGCCATGGGCAGTTATCTGCTAGTCAGCGGTACTGGAGGGCCACAAGCGGCAGTAAGCAATTTGTGGGAGCGAGGTGGGTTTTTCCCCTATGGGGTAGGCGGGCTGGCAATGTCCATGGCGGTGATCATGCTGTCCTTTGGCGGCCTGGAAATGCTCGGCTTCACTGCGGCCGAGGCCGACAACCCGCGCACCGTGATCCCCAAAGCAATCAACCAGGTGATCTACCGCATTCTGATTTTTTACATTGGCGTACTTGTGGTTTTGCTATCACTGATGCCTTGGGACAGTCTTCTGACTTCACTAAACGCGTCTGGCGATACTTACAGTGCCAGCCCTTTCGTCATGGTGTCGTCAATGCTCGACAGCGCTACCGCGGCGCACATTCTTAACTTCGTGGTACTGACTGCTGCACTGTCCGTCTATAACAGCGGGACTTACTGCAACAGCCGCATATTGTTGGGCCTGGCCGAGCAAGGTGATGCACCACAAAGCCTGGCCAGAATAGACAAACGCGGTGTTCCCGTACGCTCGATCCTCGCGTCGGCGGCCGTAACTCTATTTGCGGTACTTATGAACTACATCATCCCGCAATATGCACTGGAACTGCTGCTATCACTGGTGGTTGCAACGCTGGTGATCAATTGGGTGATGATCAGTCTGTCGCATTTCAAATTTCGGCAACATTTGAACAAGACCCGCCAGATACCGCTGTTCAGGGCGTTGTGGTATCCCTACGGCAACTATATCTGCCTGGCATTTCTGGTCTTCATATTGGGCGTGATGTTGATGGATTCCGTCTTTAGGATCGCTGTGTATGCAATTCCCGTATGGATCGGGTTGATGTGGATTTTTTATGGCATCAAGCACAAACGCAGTGTTTCCCAAGGCCTCTACGGAGAGGCCTGAATCACAACAACACCGGTTAAACCGATCAAGCCACGCCAGTGCTCTTACTTGCGCGGCTTGATCCGCGCAGTAGCCTCCGCCACCAACGGATCATCCGGCCAGTAATGCTTCGGATACCGCCCCTTCAAATCCTTCTTCACCTCGGCATAGGTGCTGCGCCAGAAGTTGGCCAGATCCTGCGTCACCTGCACCGGACGTCGTGCTGGCGACAGCAGATGCAACTTGACCACCTGCCGTCCGCCGGCAATCCGTGGCGTATCCGCCAGCCCGAACAGTTCCTGTAAACGCACCGCGAGAATCGGCGGAAACTCGCTGTAATCCAGCCGAATCGACGACCCCGATGGCACGCTCAGATGATGCGGCGCCAGCTCGTCAAGCTTCTGCGGCAACGGCCACGGCAGCAGATTACGGACGATGCTCGACAGATCCAGATTGGCAAAATGGCTGAGCCGCGAGACCTTGCCCAGATAAGGCATCAGCCAATCTTCGAGGGTGTTGAGCAAGGTTGCATCGCTGACGTCTGGCCACAGACTGTCGTTCTGATTAGTCAGATCAAGTTGCCGCAACAGCGCCACTCGCGCCTGCCACTGACGCAGCTCCGGCGTCCACGGCAGCAGCTCCAGACCTTTGCGTCGCACCAGATTCACCAGCGCCTGACTGCGCGCATTTTCGTCGAGACCGGTCAGCGGTTCACGGCTGAGAATCAGCTCGCCGACCTTGCGCTGACGCTCGGCGCGCAGCACGCCTTCGCGCTCGTCCCAGTCGAGTTGATCGACATTGCGCACTTGTTCGGCGAGCACGGAATCGAACAGCGCCGGATCAAAATCCGCCGCCAGATAAATACGTTCTTCACGCTGGCCCTGCCGGCTGCCGAGGTCGGCGATGACGATCCACGGTTCTTTCATCAGGCTGTCGGCTTCGGCGAACAGCGCCGCACGACCATTGGCCAGACGATATTCGGCGCCACCGGCACGCCGTTGTTGCGCGACGCGATCGGGATAGGCCAGCGCCAGCAACGCACCGAGCCAGCGCGGATGATCGGGATCGCTGACCGGCTCGCTCGCTTTGCCGCGCAGATAACCGTGATATTGCCGCGCCAGTTGCCGGGCACGCTGCACACCGCCCTGAGCACCACGGGCGGCGCGTTCTTCGCCGGACAGCAACACCAGACGACTGTGCAAATCCGCCCCGGCGCCACGCAAGATATCGCGCTCGCCGAGCAACGCAGCCACATCGCACGCCATGTTGGCCAAACCCAACGCCTGACCGCGCAACAACAAATGACCGATGCGCGGATGCGCCGGTAACTCAGCCATGGCCTGACCGTGGGTCGTCAGCACCTCACCTTCCAGCGCGCCGAGCCGCTGCAACAAATCCTGCGCCTGTGCATAAGCTGCCGCTGGCGGAACGTCGAGCCACACCAGTTCGCCCGGCGTCACGCCCCAACGTCCCAGTTGCAGCGCGAGGCTGGCGAGATCCGCCGAAAGAATTTCCGCACTGCCATAAGCGGCGAGCTGTTCGTGCTGATCCTGCGACCACAAGCGATAACAAACACCCGGTTCCAGACGCCCTGCCCGGCCCGCACGCTGAGTGGCGCTGGCCTTGGAAATCCGCTGAGTGTCGAGGCGCGTCATGCCGCTGCCCGGATCGAAACGCGGCACCCGCGCCAGCCCGGCATCGATCACCACGCGCACGCCGTTGATGGTCAGACTGGTTTCGGCAATGTTGGTCGCCAGCACCACTTTGCGCTGGCCGGGCGGCGCCGGATCGATCGCCGCGCGTTGCGCATTGAGGTCGAGTTCGCCATGCAACGGGCAGAGCAACACATCGCTGCGCTCACCCATCGCGTCGACCAATTGTTGATGCACGCGACGGATTTCCGCCTGCCCCGGCAGAAACACCAAGACGCTGCCGGTTTCATCGTGTAGCGCTTCGAGCACGGTTTGCGTAACACGCTGATCAATGTATTCGCCGGGCTGAAACGGCCGGCCCCAGCGCATCGTCACCGGGTACATGCGGCCTTCGCTGCGCAGGATCGGCGCGTCGTCGAGCAACCCGGCCAGACGCTCGCCTTCGAGGGTGGCCGACATCAGCAGAATCTTCAGCGGCTGTTCAGCTCGAAACAGCTCGCGACCGTTCAGACTCAGGGCCAGCGCCAGATCGGCATCAAGACTGCGTTCGTGGAATTCGTCGAAGATCAGCAGGCCGACGCCTTCCAGCGCAGGATCATCTTGCAAACGCCGGGTGAGAATGCCTTCGGTGACCACTTCGATACGCGTATTGGGGCCAACCTTGCTGTCGAGACGAATGCGATAACCGACGGTTTCCCCGACCTTCTCGCCCAACTCGCTGGCCAGCCGTTCTGCGGCTGCACGCGCGGCGAGGCGGCGCGGTTCGAGCATCAGAATGGTCTGCCCGGCCAGCCACGCTTCATTGAGCAAGGCCAACGGCACGCGGGTGGTTTTACCGGCGCCGGGCGGTGCTTCGAGCACGGCTTCATGGCGAGTCGCCAAGGCTTCACGCAGGGCGGGTAAAACTTCATCGATCGGCAAAGAATTCATGCTGGCTCCCCAGGGCGTGCCCACAGTAAATTGCGAGTCGCGTTAAAGCTGTGAGCGTGCCAGGCAAGGCGCGGGACGCAGGTAAGGGTCGTTTCCTTGCCAAGTCCCGCAACGCAGCATGGCGCGCTCACAGCTTTAGCCCGGAGGGCCGAACCCCGATAGGATTCATTAGCCTTCACGCGGTGTCGATCTGGAGAAAACAACTTCAATCCTCAACGTATTTCGGTAGGGGTGAGACGAGGCCGCAATTTACTGTGGGCACGCCCTGCCAGGCCGAGTATAACGGCGAACTGCAAGGCATTCGTCAGGGTCTTAACTTCACACGATGACGCTTCGTTCTTAGATCAATCAGGAGATTTCCCATGCGCTTACCTTTTCGCCTGATCGGCGGTGTACTGGTCGCCACCCTGCTCACGCAAATCACGGCGTGCGGTTCGATTTTCTACCCGGATCGTCGCGGTCAGATTGACGGCAAAGTCGACCCGGCGATTGCCGTGCTCGATGCCGTGGGCCTGCTCTTCTACATCATCCCCGGGCTGATCGCGTTTGCCGTCGACTTCGCCACTGGCGCGATTTATTTCGAACCGGGCCACACCGCGCAGATCGATCCGGCCAAACTCAAACAAGCCATCGGCCCGGACGGTCAGGTCGATAATCACAAGTTGCAGGCTATTCTCGAAAGTGAATTGGGACGTGACTTCCCTCTGGATGACCCGCGCCTGATTCAACACAAGGGCAGCACGCAGCAACTGGCGATGTTCGGCCTGCAACCTGCCGCTTAAAAAGGAAATGCAATGACCTCCAGCCCCGAACACGCTCGCCTGCTACGGCTGGCGACCCGCGCCTCGGTGGCGGTCGCCTGCACGCTGATCGTCGCCAAAGCCATCGCCTGGTGGCTGAGCGGTTCGGTGGCCATGCTCGCCGGGCTCACCGACTCGGCGCTGGATGGCATCACCTCGATGCTCAATCTGCTGGCGGTGCATTACGCACTGCGTCCGGCGGATGACGATCACCGTTATGGCCACGGCAAGGCAGAGTCGCTGGCGGGCATGGCGCAGGCGCTGTTCATCGGCGGCAGTGCGGTGTTGATCGCGTTTCAGGCGTACGAGCGGCTGCACGATCCGCAGCCGCTTGGCGCGCCATGGCTGAGCATCGGCGTGATTGTTTTTTCGCTGCTGCTGACGGCGGCGCTGCTGGTGTTGCAGCATCGGGTGATCAAGCAGACTGGCTCTAATGCCGTGCGCGCGGATTCGCTGCACTATCGCTCGGACATGTTGCTCAACGGCAGCATTCTGATTGCGCTGATGTTGGCCGGGTTTGGTTTTGATCAACTGGATGCGTGGTTCGGTCTGGGCATTGCTGCGTACATTCTGTGGAGCGCGATCCAGATCGCCCGGGAAAGTTTTTCGGTGTTGATGGATGAAGAGCTGCCGACGGATGTCAGTCAGCACATGCTCGAACTCGCGTGCAGTGTGCCGGGGGTGCTGGGCGCGCATGACTTGCGCACGCGAATTTCCGGCAACCACTGGTTTGTGCAGTTGCACCTGGAATTGCCGGGAGAGTTGACGCTGTCAGTGGCCCACGGCATCAGCGATCAAGCCGCCGATGCCATCCACAATGCCTACCCGCGCGCCGAAGTGCTGGTGCACGCCGATCCGCAAGAAGTGGTGCAGGCCGCTCGGGCTCAGTAACTGACCTGATAACCGCGACTGCTCAGGCAATTGCCCTGAGCCTGACGGTACGCCTGAACCACTTCGGGCGCCGGTTGATAGGTCGCGGTGCGCGGGTCGAAACCGCTTTGCTGCACGGCGTACTGATAGCACTGATAACCATCCTGCTGCACCTGCTCTGGCGATTGGCCGTTGGCCGGATAGGCCTCGACGTCATAGCCCTGGGATTGCGGCTGCGGCTGTTGCTGCACGGGCGGCTCGACGACTACGTAATCCTGCGTCGCTTCCTGATACGCGTAGTAGGAACCGGCGGCGAGGAACAGCAGCGAACCACCGATCCACACTTCTCGCGAGTAGTCAGGCAAGTAATGAATGCGGATCCCGCGCGGCGGCTGCACGACGATGTAACGCGGGCCTTGCGGGCGATACCAGTAACCACCGGAATAGAAATAATCCTGACCGCGATACGGCACGCGATAGTCGCGATCCGGGAAGCGGTCGATCACATGCCCCGGCCGATATTGCGGGCCCGGGCCCCAACCGTTGCCATGTCCGTCGGGACGTCCCGGCCAGCGATTGTCGTTGGGCCGGTAGTCATTGGGCCGGTTGTTGGTCTGCCAATGTGGGTTGTTATTGTTGTAACCATTTTGCGGACGCTCGTCGCGGTAGTAACCCTGACGCGGTTCCTGAGTCTGGCGCACGGTGTCGGGCCGCGACTGAATCGGCAAACTGTTGGCCGGCATTTGCGGCGGCGGTGGCGGCTGGCGCACCGGGTTGGGGTTGTAGCCCGGCCGGTTCTGGTCATGGTTTTGCCATTGACCATTGTTATTGTGCGGCTGGCCGTTGTGTTCGAACTGGCGGCTGTTGTCGCCACGAATGACTTCGTTGTTCTGCGGGCGCGGTTGATTCTGCGGCGGCTGATTTTGCGGACGCGCCTGGTTTTGCTGTGGATTATTCTGTGGACGCGGCTGATTTTCGCCGCCATGCCCTTGGTTATTGCCTTGATGCCCCTGCCCGTGCTGCCCGCCATTCGGGCTGCGGCTTTCCGGATCATCGGCCAGCGCTTGCACACTGACACTCACACACAACACACCAACACCGGCCAGACGCCAGATGCGCGACTTCATGCTTTTCCTCACTGAGGCCTGTAATTAAGGGCGGCCTGTAACTAAGACCGGGTCGGGAACATCCGGTTCTGCAACAGGTTATCAGTCGCGCAACTTATTTATTGAGCGCCGCAAGATGAAATCGCAGGCAAGAAAAAAGGGAGACCCGTCGGCCTCCCTTTAGAGAACTTCGTCCTGGCTCGACGCTTATGACGTCGGCTCACCTCACGCCGTCTTCTGGACAGTGTGCAGCTCGGGGGCCGGCACAACCCCGGTGGGGGTGGCGGCCGCGGCAGGCCTTATAGGGCGGGCCGCGTGGACTGTGTTACCGAGCAGTGATTCTGGTAATAAGAATAGGCCTGAGGCCGCGACAGAGGATTGCGAAGATTGCTGAAATAAACACCACTTGCGCAATTTTTAACCCTGGATAGATAATCCGCCGCAATAGTTACAACCAAGGACAGATTGATGAGCAAACTCGACCGTTACGACCTGAGCATTTTGGCGGAATTGCAGCGCGACGCCCGCATCTCCAACCAGGAGTTGGCCGAGCGCATCGGTCTGTCACCCTCGCCTTGCTCGCGCCGGGTCAAGCAACTGGAAGACGACGGCTATATCTCGCGTCAGGTCGCGTTGCTCGATCGCAAGATGCTTGGGCTGAGTTTGACTGCCTATGTGCTGATCGGCATGGATCGGCATACGCCGGAGCGTTTCGAGAATTTCGAAGCGGCGATTCGCACGTTGCCGCAGGTGTTGGAGTGCAGCCTGGTGACCGGTGTGGATGCGGATTACCAGTTGAAAGTGGTGGTGCCGGATATGGATCACTATCAGAAGTTGTTGCTGGGGCACCTCACACGCATTGAAGGCGTGACCAGCGTGCGCTCGAGTTTTGTGCTGAACCAAGTCCTAAACAGCACCGAACTGCCCCTCACCCACCTGCGCAACTGATACCGCCCCTGTAGGAGCTGACGAGTGAAACGAGGCTGCGATCTTTTGATCTTTCAAATCCAGATCAAAAGATCGCAGCCTTCGGCAGCTCCTACAAATCGCTTTTGTGGCGAGGGGATTTATCCCCGTTCCAGTGCGCAGCACTGGCAGGATTGGTGTTGCAGACCAATGACTGCGGCACACCGACGCAGGTCAATGCCCCGCCATCCGCCCTTGGCGTATACTCGCCGCGCCCTTTTAGCCGCGCCCATGCCGGAGAACCCCAATGGATCCAGCCGTATTTGAAGAGTGGATGATGACCGGCCTGGTCAGCATCCTGATCATTTTCATGGGTTTTATCGTCTGGGATCTGGCGAAGAAGTCCAAGGCCGGGCGCTTTGGTTCGTTCATTTTGTTCTTCGTGCTGGGCCTGGGCGTGGCCGCATTCATCATCAAAAGTGTGGTGATCGGCCTGATCGAATCCGGCGCTCTATAAGCGCGCCGGCACTTCCTTCCACTGGCCCTGATCGAGCCCTTCGATCGACCAGTCACCGATCTTCACCCGCACCAGCCGCAACGTCGGCAGCCCGACCGCCGCGGTCATGCGCCGCACCTGACGGTTGCGCCCTTCGCGAATCACCAGTTCCAGCCATGAAGTCGGTATGGTCGCGCGAAAGCGTACAGGTGGATTGCGCGGCCACAACTCGGGCTCATCCAGTTGCCGAGTTTCGGCGGGCAAGGTCATGCCGTCGTTCAACTCAACGCCGTCACGCAGACGCTGCAACTGCTCGGCGCTCGGCACGCCCTCAACTTGTACCCAATACGTCTTTGCCAACTTGTGTTTCGGATCAGCGATGCGCGCCTGCAACTGCCCGTCGTTGGTCAGCAGCAGCAATCCTTCACTGTCGCGATCCAGACGTCCGGCCGGATAAATGCCCGGCACATCAATGTAATCCTTGAGCGTCGCCCGCCCTTCGCCGTCGCTGAATTGCGTCAGCACATCGAACGGTTTGTTGAACAGGATCAGTTTCGGCTCAGCCGGAGGTGCCTTGGCAACACGGCGCGGTGAAGACGACTGAGGCTTCGCGCCAGGGCGGCGGGAAGGTGGACGCGGGGGACGAGACATAGGGAGAGCAAACATTTAGCGATCAGGGCTGACAATGCTAGTGCCCTGACCGCCAAATGACCACGACTAACCGTTAACGGAACGGCGGTTCGTCGAAGCTGCGCAGTTTGCGTGAGTGCAGCGAGTTGAGTTCGGTGCGCAGCAGATCGACCGCTTCGATGCCGATCTTCAAGTGCTGGCTGACCGCGCGTTCATAGAAAGCGTTGGCCGAACCGGGCAGCTTGATTTCGCTGTGCAGCGGTTTGTCGGAAACGCAGAGCAACGTGCCGTACGGCACCCGCAAGCGATAGCCCTGCGCGGCAATCGTGCCGCTTTCCATGTCCACCGCGACGGCGCGGGACAGGTTGATCAACGGTCGTTCCTGCGCCCAACGCAATTCCCAGTTACGGTCGTCGTAGGTCAGCACGGTGCCGGTACGCAGGCGTTTTTTCAGATCGTCGCCCTTCTCGCCGGTGACATTCGCCGCTGCCTGTTGCAGCGCCATTTGCACTTCGGCCAGCGCCGGGATCGGAATATTCGGCGGTACGACGCGGTCGAGAATGCCATCGCGACGCATATAAGCGTGGGCCAGCACGTAGTCGCCAATGGTCTGCGACTGACGCAGGCCACCGCAGTGACCGATCATCAACCAGCAATGCGGACGCAAAACCGCCAAATGATCGGTGATGTTCTTGGCGTTGGACGGGCCGACACCGATGTTCACCAGCGTCACGCCGTGGCCATCGTTGGCGATCAGGTGATACGCCGGCATCTGATAACGGTGCCAAACCACACCCGCGGCGATTGCCGAGGCTTCGCCGTGATCCATGCTCTTTTCGATGATCACGTTGCCCGGCAAGACCATGCGCACGAAACGCGGGTCACTGCGCAATTGCTCCAGACCATGGACGATGAACTGGTCGACGTAGCGGTGATAGTTGGTCAGCAGGATCCACGGCTGCACATGGCGCCAGTCGCTGCCGGTGTAATGCACCAGACGACGCAGGGAGAAATCCACGCGCGCCGCATCGAACAAGGCCAGCGGCAGCGGATCGGTGTTTTCCCAATCGTAGAGACCGTCGGCGATGCCATCGGTGGCGGCGGACAGGTCGGTACTCGGGAACACCCTCGCCAGCACGGCAGCGGTAACGCCGGAACCGGCGAGTTCATCGCCCTGCTCGACCACGTACGGATACGGAATGTTTTGCTGGCTGACGCCGACTTCCACGGTCACCGTGAAGTCGTGCATCAACGGCACCAGTTGTTCGAGCAGGTATTTGCGAAACGCCGCCGGGTGGGTGACGGTGACGCTGTAAGTACCCGGCAATTGCACCTTGGCGTACGCGCGGGTGGTCTGCGGCACTTCGCCCTGGCAGTGATAGGTCAGACGCAATTCGGGATAACGAAACAGGGCGCGTTGCGCAGCGTCGGGTTCGACGCGATCTTTCAGGTAACGCTTGAGCGCCGAGTTCAGCGCAGTGGTGGCCCGCTCATGCAACTCGGCGAGACGATCCACGGCTTGTTCGGCGGTTTGAACAACAATAAACGCTTCGGTCACGATCAGCTTCCTGTGTTCTGACTTGCAGAGCTTCATCTTGCCTGCATCGTGGCGTCACGGGAACAGTGGCATGTTGGCAACCGCACAATATATGGGCCACCCCAATCCTTGTAGGAGCTGCCGAAGGCTGCGATCTTTTGATCTTATAAACAACAAGATCAAAAGATCGCAGCCTTCGGCAGCTCCTACAGGGGATTTGTGGGGGTCAGAGGGCTTGGGGGGTTGAGCGGGCGACGAGGGACTCGATGTCGAGGCCGCGTGGCAAGGCGCCGTAGGCGCGGCCACCACCGCTCAGGCGGCTGGCGATGAAGGCATCGCTGACGGCTGAGTTCCCGGCCTCCAGCAATAGCTTGGCCTGCAAACCGAGCGCGATGTCCTCAGTCAACTGCCGCGCCCGATACTGAATGTCGCTCGTATCCTTGAACTGCGCCTGCAACTGTTGAATATGCGCGGCCAGGCGTTTGTCGCCGTGGCCATCACCGAGTTCGCTAAACAACACATCCAGCACACCCGGTTCTTTCGACAACGCGCGCAGCACATCCAGACACTGCACATTCCCCGAACCTTCCCACGTCGAGTTCACCGGCGCCTCGCGGTACAAACGCGGCAGGATGCTCTCTTCAACATACCCGGCGCCGCCCATGCATTCCGCCGCTTCGTTGATCATCCCCGGCGCGCGTTTGCAGATCCAATATTTGCCCACCGCCGTTACCAGTCGCGCGAATTGCGCTTCGTGGCGATCGTCCAGATGATCCAGCGCCTTACCCATGCGCAAGCTCAGCGCCAGCGCGGCTTCGCTTTCCAGGGCCAGATCGGCCAGCACGTTTTGCATCAATGGCTGTTCGCTGAGCAGTTTGCCGCCAACCTTGCGGTGCGCGCAGTGGTGGCTGGCCTGGGTCAGTGCCTGACGCATCAGCGAGCTGGAACCGACCATGCAATCGAAGCGGGTCATCGCAACCATCTCAATAATGGTCGGTACGCCGCGCCCTTCTTCGCCGACCATCCACGCCAGCGCGCCACGGAACTCCACTTCGCTGGAGGCGTTGGACTGGTTGCCGAGTTTGTTTTTCAGGCGCTGAATGTAGAACTGATTGCGCGTGTCGTCCGGACGATGGCGCGGCAGCAGGAAACAGCTCAAACCTTTGTCGGTCTGCGCCAGCGTCAGGAATGCATCGCACATCGGTGCCGAGCAAAACCATTTGTGTCCGACCAACTCATACGCCTCGCCCGGGCCGCTGGCGCCGACCGGATAAGCCTTGGTGGTGTTGGCGCGCACGTCGGTGCCGCCCTGTTTCTCGGTCATGGCCATGCCGATGGTCACGCCGGCCTTGTGCGCCATGCCGACGTTGCGCGGGTCGTATTCCGTGGCGAGGACTTTCGGCAGCCATTGCTCGGCGAGATTCGGTTGCAGACGCAGGGCCGGCACGCTGGCGAAAGTCATGGTCAGCGGGCAACCGCTGCCGGCCTCGGCCTGGCTGTGCAGGTAACTCATCGCGGCGCGGGCGACGTGGGCGCCGTCCTGTGGATGCGTCCACGGCATCGAGTGCAAACCATGCTCGATCGCCGTGCGCATCAGCTCGTGATAAGCCGGATGAAATTCCACCAGATCAATGCGATGGCCGTAGCGATCGTGGCTGACAAATATGGGTTTGTTTTGGTTAGCGAGGAACCCGGCTTCCATCAATGGCCCGCCGGCCAGCGCGCCGTAAGCATCGATCCGCGACTCGGCCCAACCGGCGCCAAACCTGCGCGACCACTCCTGCAACGGCAGGTCGATGCGGTACAGGTTGGTGCCGTCCAGCGACGGCGGCTGGTTGGTGACTTCGTGGGTTTCGGCGAACTGATGCAGGTTCATGACGGGCTCCTTGGCTCTCCAGAAAGCTCAGTTAAGCACCGGCTCTCTGTCGATCAAAGTGTCATAGACGCCGAATTCGCGGCGCTTTTACCCTATCAGCAGCACAGCACCCGACGCTCCAGCGCCGACTGCAAATCCTCGAATTTCACTGGTTTGTTCAGGTAATCGACCGCGACGCCCGTGGCGCAGACCTCTCGATCGACACCCAATGCGAGCATGAACACCGGCAAGTTCGCACAACCCGGCAGCGCGTGAATCTGGCAGCACAACGATGCGCCTTCGTGGCTGGGCAACTGACAATCGATCAGCACCGCGTCGAAGGTTTCTCGCCGCAGGCAGTCCAGCGCCGTCGCGCCGCTGTCGGCGGTGCGCACGCGGAAACCGAGCTTGAGCAGCATGCCGCGCATCACCAGTTGGTTGACGCTGTTGTCGTCGACCAGCAACACCGTGCAGTCCTGCGGCGCGCGAATGCAATCACCGCCAGGCGCAGGATTCGGCGCGGGCTCAACCACCGGCAACTCAAATTCGACATCCAGCTGAAAACGGCTGCCGCTGCCAGGTTCCGAACGGTGCGTGAGTTTGCCGCCGAGCAGTTCCACCAATTGTCGGCAGATCGCCAGACCGACGCCGAGGCCGCCGTATTCGCGGGTCATCGAACCGTCGAGCTGGAAGAAACGCTGATACATCGTCGCCTCGCCCAGATCGGTGAAACCGATGCCGGTGTCGATCACCGCGAACGACAGCGCCAGACGATTGCCCGTCGACGGTTTGCCGGTGACCCGCAACGCCAGCCCGCCAACGCGGGTGAACTTGATCGCGTTATCCAGCAGGCATTCCAGGCATTGCGCGAGTTTGGCGCTGTCGCCGTGCAGACGATCAGGCAGGGTTGGCAGCACGTCGACCTTGAAGTCCAGCGACTTGCTCGCCGCGTTGCCGTCGAACTGCGCGCGCAACGATTCGACCACGCCACGCAAACTGAAACTGCCCGGCGAGGCCTTGAGCTTGCCGGCCTGCAATTCGGTGAGGGTGAGGATGCCGTTGACCATGCGCATCATGTCCCGCGCGGAACCGGCGGCGGTTTGCTGATATTGCTCCAACTCCGGATCCATCTCGACGGTCTGCATCAATTCCAGCGAACCGATCACCCCGTTCATCGGTGTGCGCAGTTCGTGGGTCAGTGTCGCCAGAAATTCATCTTTGAGCTTGTTGCTGTGGGCCAGTTGCTGGTTGAGCACTTCGAGTTTCTGCCCGGCGTCGTACAGGGTCTGCGCCTGTTGCTCGCGCATCGCGTTGATGCGGTCGGCCAGCGCCAGCGACAGCAGCGCCACTTCGATGGCCGAACCGATCTGGCTGGCGTACATGGTCAGGAACACGTTTGGCAGCAGGCCCAGCACCATCAGCGTGTTGACGATACCGCCGAGCAAAAACGCCGACCAGGCAATGATGAAATACCGCGCCACGCGCAAGCCGCGCCACCAGGCGAGAATCCCAGCGGCAAAAATCACCACGGTGAAGGTCAGCGCCAGCGTCGTCGCCAGGCGCAGGGCCAGGGCATAACTGGTCATCAAGGACAGACCGATGACCAGCGCACCGAACGCGATCAGGCCGATCAAGACGCGATCGAGTCCACGGCTATGGGTTTTGGTCTGCAGGAAACTGCGCGCGAACTGGCTGCCGAACAGGCCGGCGCATCCGATGAAGAACGGTGTCGCGGCGTTGGCCCACCACGGATTGTTCGGCCAGAAGTACTCGACCGCCGCGCCATTGACCGACAGTTGATAGAGGCCAAACGAGGCAATGTAGAAGATGTAATAGAGGTAGCTGGTGTCGCGCACGCTGAGGTAGATGAACAGGTTGTAAACCACCATCCCCAGCAGCACGCCATAAATGATGCCGAGCACATACAGGCGCACGGGTTGATCTTCGAGGTACGCGGTGCTCGACCACAACGTCACCGGCGCCTGGATCGAGCCTTGGCTGGCCAGTCGCAGGTATACGGTTTGTTGTTGGTCGGGTTCGAAGGCGAGATCGAACAGGTAGTTGTTCTGACGGATTTCGCGGCTGGCAAACGGCAAGGCGTCGCCGGTCTGACGGATCAGCTGATAGTCGCCATTGGCGTCGGGCAAATACAGATCAAGATGATCGAGCGGCGGATAAGCTAGCTCGAGCAACCAGGTACGCTGGGCGGCGGGGTTGGTCGGGCGGTAATGCAGATCGATTTTCAGCCAGAACGCCGAGCGCGAATAACCGGCATTGAGCGTGGCTTTGTCATGGGCTTTGAAATTGCCGGCAGCGGCCTGCGCGCGGACGTCGGCAATGCTCGCCTGACCACTTGGGTCTTCGAACACTTGCAGCGACCGGCCCAAAGGCAGGTTCTGGGTGAATTCGTCGAATTCGACGGCGCTCGCCATGAGGGGCAAGCAAAACAGCAACATCAGCAAATAGCGCATTGAAGCCCCAGCGTGGCTCGTCCGGTTATGTCAGGAAGCCCCCCCATTCCTTGAGTAGACGTAAAACCGGTATTACCTGTTATTGGTTTGGATCCAGACTAGCATAGCCGCTGCTGGCCATTGAGCACCATCGAAATTTTTCCTACAAAGGCTCTAGAACGGGCGTTTCAGAGCAAAGCAGCGGACTAGAGCTGTTGGGTTGGTCAGCTCACTACAACAACCTCTTTGATAGGTGATCAATTGTGGCGAGGGGATTTATCCCCGTTGGGCTGCGAAGCGGCCCCAAACCCTGCAATCCGGTTCTTTCTGACACACCTCGCTGATGGACTTGCGACTGCTTCGCAGCCGAACGGGGATAAATCCCCTCGCCACAAATGTGCTCCAAATAAAGACTGCAGCGTTGTCCGACAATCTGCTAGCAAACACCGTCAGGACTGAACCCGAAAATCAGCTTTGGTGGTAAGCTCGCGCACCATGAATATCTACAGCTCCCGCCCCGTTGTCCTCTGTCTCTCCGGCCACGACCCAAGTGGTGGCGCCGGCTTGCAGGCAGATATCGAAGCCCTGCTCGCGCAGGGTTGCCATGCGGCTCCGGCCGTCACCGCCCTGACCGTGCAAGACACCGTCAACGTCACTGACTTCCGCGTCCTCGACCGTGAGTGGGTACTGGCTCAAGCCAATGCCGTGCTCAACGACTCCGAAGTCGCTGCGGTCAAACTGGGCATGCTCGGTTCGCTGGAAATGGTCGACACCGTTGTCGAACTGCTCTCGGCGCACCCGCACTTGCCGGTGGTCTGCGACCCGGTGCTGCGCGCCGGTGGCGGCGGACGCCTGGGCAAGGACGAAGTCGGCTATGCGATGCGCGAGCGTCTGCTGCCGCTGTCGATCATTGCCACCCCTAACCTTCCTGAAGCGCGCATCCTCGCCGAACTGCCCGAAGGCACTGCGGACGAATGCGCTGAAAAACTCCTGCCGTTCGTCAAAAACCTGCTGATCACCGGCGGCCACGGCGACGAAACTGAAATCCATAACCGCGTGTACAGCCGCGACGGCCTGCGTGAAACCTTTATCTGCCAGCGTCTGCCGGGCAGCTATCACGGTTCCGGATGCACATTGGCCAGCGCATTGGCCGGTCGATTGGCTCAGGGCGAACACTTGGCCAGCGCCGTGCGCAGTGCTTTGGATTACACCTGGCGCACCCTGCGCGATGCCGAACAACTGGGCAAAGGCCAGTTCGTCCCGCGTCGCCTGCCGCTGGATTTCTGCTCGTAACGTCGTGAGGTCTGCCCGATGAAACTACGTGGCCTGTATGCCATTACCGACAGCGAATTGCTGGCCGGCAAGTTTCTCTCTTACGTGGAGGCGGCGCTGGAAGGCGGCGTCACCCTGCTGCAATACCGCGACAAGAGCAACGACGAGGCCCGCCGCCTGCGCGAGGCCGAAGCGCTGCGCGATCTGTGCGAGCGCTACAAAACGCAACTGATCATCAACGATGACGCCGAACTCGCCGCGCGCCTCAACGTCGGCGTGCACCTCGGTCAGACCGACGGCCCGCTGTCGCCGACCCGCGCCCTGCTCGGTTCAAAAGCGATCATCGGCTCGACCTGCCACGCGCAAATCGCGCTGGCCGAACAAGCCGCCAAAGAAGGTGCGAGTTACGTCGCCTTCGGCCGCTTCTTCAATTCCAACACCAAGCCCGGCGCACCGACCTGCAGCCTCGATCTGCTCGACGAAGCCAAACGCACGCTGCACCTGCCGATCTGCGCGATTGGCGGCATCAGCCTCGACAACGCTGCGCCGCTGGTAGCCCACGGCGTCGACCTGCTCGCCGTGGTTCACGGTTTGTTCGGTGCCGAGAGCGCCGCCGAAGTGACCCGCCGCGCCCGCGCGTTCAACGAATTGTTCAAATCCTGAAGATTGAGAGCCCGATCATGTCTCGTTCCGAAACCCTGTTTGCCAACGCCCAGAAACACATTCCCGGTGGCGTGAACTCGCCAGTCCGCGCATTCAAGAGCGTGGGCGGCACACCGCTGTTCTTCAAACACGCTGAAGGCGCTTACGTCACTGATGAAGACGACAAGCGTTATGTCGATTACGTCGGTTCGTGGGGCCCGATGATCCTCGGCCACAGCCACCCGGACGTGCTCGACGCGGTGCGCAATCAGCTGCAACACGGCTTGTCGTACGGCGCGCCGACCGCGATGGAAACCGAGATGGCCGACCTGGTCTGCTCGCTGGTGCCATCGATGGACATGGTGCGCATGGTCAGCTCCGGCACCGAAGCGACCATGAGCGCAATCCGTCTGGCCCGTGGTTACACCGGCCGCGACAGCATCATCAAGTTCGAAGGCTGCTACCACGGCCACTCCGACAGTCTGCTGGTCAAGGCCGGTTCCGGCGCGCTGACCCAAGGCGTACCGAGCTCGGCCGGCGTGCCGGCGGCGTTCGCCAAACACACCCTGACCCTGCCGTTCAACGACATCGACGCGGTTGAAAAGATGTTGGCGGAAGTGGGCGACGAAGTGGCATGCATCATCGTTGAGCCGGTAGCCGGCAACATGAACTGCGTGCCGCCAGCGCCGGGCTTCCTCGAAGGCCTGCGTTCGCTGTGCGACAAGCATGGCGTGGTACTGATTTTCGACGAAGTAATGACCGGTTTCCGCGTTGCCCTCGGCGGTGCTCAGGCTTACTACGGCGTAAACCCTGACCTGACTACTTTCGGCAAGATTATCGGTGGCGGCATGCCGGTCGGTTGCTTCGGCGGCAAGCGCGAAATCATGGAACGCATCGCGCCGCTGGGCCCGGTGTATCAGGCCGGCACGCTGTCGGGTAACCCGCTGGCCATGGCCGCCGGTTTGACCACCCTGCGTTTGATCAGCCGTCCGGGTTTCCACGCCGAGCTGACCGACTACACCACGCGTCTGCTCGATGGTCTGCAACAGCGCGCTGATGCGGCTGGTATTCCGTTCGTGACCACCCAGGCGGGCGGCATGTTCGGTCTGTACTTCAGCGGCGCCGACGACATCGTCACTTTTGAAGACGTGATGGCTAGCGACGCTGCCCTGTTCGGTCGCTTCTTCCACCTGATGCTGGAAGGTGGCGTGTACCTCGCACCGAGCGCCTTCGAAGCCGGTTTCACCTCGATCGCTCACGGCGAAGCCGAGTTGCAACTGACGCTGGACGCTGCCGAACGCGCCTTCGCTGCACTGAAGTAATTGGCGTACCGCTGACGTTGGCTATCGCCAGCGTCAGCATTCACCTACATCCGCGCTGTTTTTCCGATGCTCCTGCTAAAAATCTCCCCTAAAGTGGGCGATATATTCCCCGCGCAGCAGAAAAACGAGTAAAGACTTTGTAAGGTTGGCCCTGCTTATTTCATAATGCGCGCTTATTGGATCCCTCGATGGGTCCGCGTGCCCTTCAGAGGTAAGTCGATTCCCATGAACCGCA
>NZ_JBIVJB010000023.1:63993-68255 GCF_044750025.1 Pseudomonas sp. NPDC088885
CCGCACCCTTGCCTTGGGCTGCCTGTTGCTCCTTCAGCCCCTGCTCGCGCATGCACAAGCAGGCGGCAACTCGTTGTTGATCCCGGCGATGGGTCGTTGCACCCTCAATACTCAGCCGCAAGACGTCACGCAGGCACTGGCCGCCTGCCAGAAAGCGGCGGACGAAGGGGATGCGCAAGCGCAATACGAGTTGGGTGAGTTCTACTACGACGGCAAAAATGCGCCGCGCGACCTCAATCAAGCCCTGAGCTACTTCGAAAAAGCCTCGTTGCAAGGCCACGCTCAGGCGCAATTCAAACTCGGCACGATGTTCTTCCACGGTGAAGGCGTGCAGGCCAACAACATTCAGGCGTATATCGTTTTGAAGATGGCTGCGGTCAACGGCGCGGAAGATGCGCTGGATACGGCTGACGAAGTGTCCGAAAAGATGTCCCGCGAAGACCTTGAGACCGCCACGCAGGTGCTCGGGCAAATTTTCCGTAAATACCTGATGGAACTGCAGAGCGCCGATGGGCGTACGCCGTTTTCGCCATTGCCTTGATGGGTGGTGATTAACTTGTGGCGAGGGGATTTATCCCCGTTGGGCTGCGAAGCGGCCCCAAACCTGCAATCCGGTTCTGTCTGACACACCTCGCTGAATGGACTTGCGACTGCTTCGCAGCCGAACGGGGATAAATCCCCTCGCCACAAATTCATTCCAATCCAGGATCTGTTGTTACTTCTCAGGCATCGGCATCGGGAACGGCATCACATTGCCGACCGCGCCGCGGGCTTCGCTGATTTTCGGGGTGCCCAGACGTTCCACTTCGTCGATGCGTACGATCGAATGCATCGGCACAAAGCTGCGAACCACGCCTTCGAACTGCGCCTTGAGCTTTTCTTCACTCGGATCGACGACCACTTGCGTGCGCTCGCCAAAGACGAACTCTTCCACTTCCAGAAAGCCCCACAGATCACTTTGATAGATCTGCTTGGCGTACATTTCGAACACCTGGCCCTGGTTGAGGAAAATCACCTTATAGATTGGAGCTTCGCGTTTGGTCATGGCGGGGGGATAACATCGGGGATAAAAATGAGGGCGCAAACTATAGCATAGCCTCCGGACGCACAGCGGTAGGAACCTGAGGGCTTGTTCCCTATAATGCCGGGTTCTTTGAATCACGTGACGACACTAATCCATGGCCAAGAAGCTTTACATCGAAACCCACGGTTGCCAGATGAACGAGTACGACAGCTCGCGCATGGTCGATCTGCTGGGTGAACATCAGGCCCTGGAAGTCACCGCGCGCGCGGAAGACGCCGACGTGATTCTGCTCAACACCTGCTCGATCCGCGAGCGCGCGCAAGATCGCGTGTACTCGCAGCTCGGCCGCTGGCGCGAACTGAAACTGGCCAACCCGGACATGGTGATCGCCGTCGGCGGTTGCGTGGCCAGCCAGGAAGGCGCGGCGATCCGTGATCGCGCACCGTACGTTGATGTGGTCTTCGGCCCGCAGACCCTGCACCGCTTGCCGGAAATGATCGATGCCGCACGCATCACCAAGCTGCCGCAGGTCGACGTGTCGTTCCCTGAAATCGAAAAATTCGACCACTTGCCCGAGCCGCGCATCGATGGCCCGAGCGCTTACGTGTCGGTGATGGAAGGCTGCAGCAAGTACTGCACGTTCTGCGTGGTGCCGTACACCCGTGGCGAAGAAGTCAGCCGGCCGTTCGATGACGTGATCGCTGAAGTGATTCACCTCGC
The DNA here is from genome assembly GCF_044750025.1 of Pseudomonas sp. NPDC088885. Taxonomy (NCBI): domain Bacteria; kingdom Pseudomonadati; phylum Pseudomonadota; class Gammaproteobacteria; order Pseudomonadales; family Pseudomonadaceae; genus Pseudomonas; species Pseudomonas sp. NPDC088885. The sequence goes on from NZ_JBIVJB010000023.1 coordinate 65,738, forward strand.
TGAAAACGGCGTGCGTGAAGTGACGCTGCTGGGGCAGAACGTCAACGGCTATCGCGGTACGACCCACGACGGTCGTCTCGCCGATCTGGCCGAGCTGATCCGGGTTGTCGCTGCCATCGACGGTATCGACCGCATCCGTTACACCACTTCGCACCCGCTGGAGTTCTCGGACAGCCTGATCCAGGCCCACGCCGATGTGCCGGAACTGGTGAAACACCTGCATTTGCCGGTGCAATCGGGTTCCGACCGGATCCTCGCGGCGATGAAGCGCAACCACACGGCGCTGGAGTACAAATCCAAGCTGCGCAAACTGCGCGCCGCGGTGCCAGGGATTTGCATCAGTTCGGACTTCATCGTCGGCTTCCCCGGCGAGACCGAGAAAGATTTCGAACAGACCATGAAGCTGATTGCCGACGTCGGTTTCGACTTTTCCTACTCGTTCGTTTACAGCCAGCGCCCGGGCACCCCGGCTGCCGATTTAGCCGACGACACCCCGGAAGAGTTGAAGAAGGAGCGCTTGAACGCTCTGCAACATCGCCTGAATCAGCAAGGGTTCGAGATCAGCCGACAAATGGTCGGTTCGACGCAACGGATTCTGGTCACCGATTATTCGAAAAAAGACCCGGGCGAGCTGCAAGGGCGTACCGAGAATAATCGTATCGTCAACTTCCGCTGCGACAATCCGACCCTGATCGGCCAGTTTGCTGATGTGCACATCGATGCCGCACAACCGCACTCGCTGCGTGGCTCGCTGATCCAATAATCAACACAGGGCACTGTGGGAGCGAGCCTGCTCGCGAAGGCGGCGACACATCCAACAACAATGTGTCTGACACAACGCTTTCGCGAGCAGGCTCGCTCCCACAGGAACAGCGATGATTTAAGAGCTTTCGCACCCACGCCTCTGGCGTTATCCTTGATTTCATCTTAATTGCCCCAGGGCGGCTAAATACGACCTTGAACGCACCCATAGAACCACATCGTTTTATCCTCGAGCCCTTTGAGGCTCGCCGCTTCGCCAATCTGTGCGGGCAATTCGACGAGCATTTGCGCTTGATCGAACAGCGCCTGACGATCGAGATCCGCAACCGCGGAAACCAGTTCGAGCTGATCGGCGACCCCAAACACACCACGTCTGCGGAAAATCTGATTCGTCGCCTGTACCGGGAAACCAAAGGTTCAGAGCTGTCGCCAGATACGGTTCACCTGTTTCTGCAGGAATCGGCCGTCGTCGAGCTGGACAATCACGCCCCCGCCGAAGCCTCCGTCGCCCTGCGCACCAAGAAAGGCATGATTCGCCCGCGCGGCTTGAATCAGCTGCGCTATGTGAAGGAAGTCCTCGGCAACGACATCAACTTCGGCATTGGCCCGGCCGGTACCGGCAAGACCTATCTGGCCGTGGCCTGCGCTGTCGATGCCCTGGAACGCGAGCAGATTCGTCGCATCCTGCTGGTGCGTCCGGCGGTTGAAGCGGGTGAAAAACTCGGCTTCTTGCCCGGCGACCTGTCGCAGAAGATCGACCCGTACCTGCGCCCGCTCTACGACGCACTCTACGAGATGCTCGGTTTTGAATACGTGGCCAAGCTGATCGAGCGTCAGGTGATCGAAGTCGCGCCGCTGGCCTACATGCGCGGCCGTACGTTGAACAACAGTTTCATCATCCTCGACGAAAGCCAGAACACCACCGTCGAGCAGATGAAGATGTTCCTCACGCGGATCGGCTTCGGCTCAACAGCGGTCATCACTGGTGACATCACCCAGGTCGACCTGCCGAAAGGCACCAAATCGGGTCTGCACCATGTGATCGAAGTGCTCAAAGACGTGCCGGGCATCAGTTTCACGCACTTCCAGCCGAAAGACGTCGTGCGCCATCCTTTGGTACAGCGGATTGTCGAAGCCTACGAGCGCTTCGAAAACCGTGACGAAGCACCCAAGGACACCTCGCGAAATGCTTGAGCTAGACCTGCAAATCGCGACTGAAGCGAACGCGCCGAGTGAAGCCGACTTCCATCTGTGGTGCGAACTGGCCCTGCGCCAGCGCACCGCTGACTCGGAAATGACCATTCGTCTGGTCGACGAGGAAGAAGGCCGCGAGCTCAACCACACCTGGCGCCAAAAGGATTACGCGACCAACGTCCTGTCGTTCCCTGCAGACGTGCCCGACGAGTTTCTCGACATCCCGTTGCTCGGCGATCTGGTGATCTGCGTGGCGGTGGTTGAGCGTGAAGCCGCCGAACAAGGCAAGGAACTAAAGGCCCATTGGGCGCATCTGGTCATTCACGGCTGCTTGCATCTGCTTGGTTACGACCATATAGATGACGACGAAGCCGAAGAAATGGAAGCACTGGAACGCGAGTTGCTTGCCGAATTGGGCTATCCCGATCCGTACGCGGACGACGAAACCGAAACATCCCCTATCGTTACAACAAAGGATTCAGAGTAATCGCTATGAGCGAAGATCGATCGAGCAACGGGCAGAAGTCATGGCTGGGTAAACTCACCCAGGCTTTTGCCCACG
>NZ_JBIVJB010000024.1:0-59073 GCF_044750025.1 Pseudomonas sp. NPDC088885
TGCGCTTCAGATCTCTCGTCAGCGGGAGGCGAATTCTACAGCGTTACACGCTGATGTCAACACCTCTTTTTCAACTTCCTTTTGGCTTCGATGAACTGAAGCACTTGCTGTCGAAACCTACATAACTCATTGAATCTCAAGGAGTTTTCCGTTTCGACTGCGCCGGAAGTGGGGCGAATTATAGACGTCTGGAATTTGCCGTCAACGTCTATTTTCATATTTCTGTCACAAAGGTCAAAAAAGCCCGCAAACACGAAGGCCGACCCCAAGAGGTCGGCCTTCGTAGCCCTGCCCTTCTACTTACAAGCTAGGGAAGGCGAACTGCGAAGCCTCGTGGCTCGCACGCTGCGGCCAGCGCTGGGTGATCGCTTTGCGACGGGTGTAGAAGCGCACGCCGTCCGGGCCATAAGCGTGGAGGTCGCCAAACAGCGAACGCTTCCAGCCGCCGAAGCTGTGGTAAGCCACCGGTACTGGCAGCGGCACGTTGACGCCAACCATGCCGACTTCGATCTCGTCGCAGAACAGACGCGCCGCTTCACCGTCACGGGTAAAGATGCAGGTGCCGTTACCGTATTCGTGATCGTTGATCAGTTGCATGGCCTCTTCCAGGCTGTTCACGCGAACGATGCACAGTACCGGGCCGAAGATCTCTTCTTTATAGATGCGCATTTCCGGGGTGACGTTGTCGAACAGGCAGCCACCGAGGAAGAAGCCTTCTTCATGACCGGCCACGCTGAAACCACGACCGTCGACCACCAGGGTCGCGCCCGCTGCCACGCCGTCATCAACGTAACCGCTGACTTTGTCGCGCGCCTGACCGGTGACCAGTGGGCCCATGTCCAGACCGCAGGAAGTGCCGGCACCGATTTTCAGCGCCTGAATCTGTGGCACCAGTTTCGCCACCAGCGCATCCGCAACCTGGTCGCCAACACACACGGCAACAGAAATCGCCATGCAACGCTCGCCGCACGAACCGTACGCCGCGCCCATCAGTGCGCTGACCGCGTTAGCCAGATCGGCATCCGGCATCAGTACTGCATGGTTCTTCGCGCCGCCCAGTGCCTGCACGCGTTTGCCGCGCTTGGTGCCTTCTGCATAGATGTATTCAGCAATTGGCGTAGAACCGACGAAGCTCAGCGCTTTGACTTCCGGCGCTTCGATCAACGCGTCCACGGCAGTCTTGTCACCGTGCACCACGCTCATCACGCCTTTCGGCAAACCGGCTTCCAGCAGCAACTGAGCGATCAGCAATGTCGAGCTTGGGTCGCGCTCGGACGGCTTGAGGATGAAGCAGTTGCCGCAGACGATCGCCAGCGGGTACATCCACAACGGCACCATGGCCGGGAAGTTGAACGGAGTGATGCCGGCCACAATGCCCAGCGGCTGGAAGTCCGACCATGCGTCGATGTTCGGGCCAACGTTGCGGCTGTACTCGCCCTTGAGGATTTCCGGGGCGGCGCAGGCGAACTCGACGTTCTCGATGCCGCGCTTCAGTTCACCGGCGGCGTCTTCGAGGGTCTTGCCGTGTTCTTCGCTGATCAGTTGCGAGATGCGCGCTTCGTTCTGCTCGAGCAGTTGCTTGAAGCGGAACATCACCTGGGCACGTTTGGCCGGTGGCGTGTTGCGCCAGGCCGGGAAGGCAGCCTTGGCGGCATCGATGGCTTTCTGGATGGTTTCGCGGGTGGCCAATGGCAGCTTGTGGATAGCCTGACCGGTGGACGGGTTGAACACATCAACCGCGCGACCGTTCTCGGTCACCAGTTCGCCATTGATCAAATGTGGGATAACGCTCATCGAAAACTCCTGAATTTTTGTTCAGCGGGCGCCCATTGAAGGGTGCCTTCTATATATAGGTAGCTTTGTGGAGGAGCCGGATGTCTTTGGCGCTCTTCAGAACGCCTTCGCGAGCAAGCTCGGCTCCCACAGGTTCTGCGTGGAATCAGTCGAGCTTGTTCAGCACTTCGCCGACCGCGTCGAACAGACGATCGAGGTCTTGCGGCTTGCTGTTGAAGGTTGGGCCGAACTGCAGAGTGTCGCCGCCGAAGCGCACGTAGAACCCGGCTTTCCACAGGGCCATGCCCGCTTCGAAAGGACGCACGATGGCGTCGCCGTCACGACCGGCAATCTGAATTGCGCCGGCCAGACCGAAGTTACGAATGTCGATAACGTTCTTCGAACCTTTCAGACCGTGCAGCGCGTTTTCGAAATGCGGGGCGACTTCGGCGACGCTCTGCACCAGATTCTCTTTTTGCAGCAGGTCGAGTGCTGCCAGGCCAGCGGCGCAAGCCACCGGGTGCGCCGAGTAGGTGTAGCCGTGCGGGAATTCCACGGCGTATTCCGGCGTTGGCTGATTCATGAAGGTCTGATAGATCTCAGAGCTGGCAATCACCGCGCCCATCGGGATCGCGCCGTTGGTGACTTGTTTGGCGATGCACATCAGATCCGGGGTCACACCAAAGGTGTCGGCGCCGAACATGTTGCCGGTACGGCCGAAACCAGTGATCACTTCGTCGAACACCAGCAGGATGTTGTGCTGATCGCAGATCTCGCGCAGACGCTTCAGGTAACCCTGTGGCGGCACGAGTACACCAGCGGAACCGGCCATCGGTTCAACGAATACCGCAGCGATGTTCGAAGCATCGTGCAGTTCGATCAGCTTCAGCAGCTCATCGGCCAAAGCGATGCCGCCCTGCTCCGGCATGCCACGGGAAAACGCATTGCTCGCCAGCAACGTGTGCGGCAGGTGATCGACGTCCATCATCGCCTGACCGAACAGCTTGCGGTTGCCGTTGACGCCGCCGAGGCTGGTGCCGGCGATGTTCACACCGTGGTAACCACGGGCACGGCCGATCATTTTGGTTTTGGTCGCCTGACCTTTCAGACGCCAGTAGGCGCGCACCATTTTCACCGCGGTGTCGGCGCACTCGGAACCCGAGTCAGTGAAGAACACGTGGTTGAGGTTGCCCGGGGTCAGCTCGGTGATTTTCTCGGCCAGTTGGAACGACAGCGGGTGACCGTACTGGAAGCCCGGCGAATAATCGAGGGTGCCCAGCTGCTTGGAGACTGCTTCCTGAATTTCCTTGCGGGTGTGACCGGCGCCGCATGTCCACAGACCGGACAGCGAGTCGTATACCCGGCGGCCCTTGTCGTCGATCAGCCAGCTGCCTTCGGCGCCAACGATCAAACGCGGATCGCGCTGGAAGTTACGGTTGGCGGTGTACGGCATCCAGTGCGCGTCCAGCTTCAATTGGCTGGCCAGTGGCGACTGAGCGTTTTCAGGCATGTTCATCGGGCAAAACCTCGCAGGGCATAAGCGTCAGGGAGATAAAAAGCGTTGTTGCAGCTAAATTGCCACGGCGATAAAGTCGGTGAAATCCAACTCTTCTAACCTTCAGTTAGAACTTCGCTAAACAATGAGAACAATAAGATGAGCAGCCGCCGCCCCGATCCGCTGGCCCAGGTCAGTGACTTTGATATTCGCCTGCTGCGGATTTTTCGCAGCGTGGTCGAGTGCGGCGGCTTCTCGGCGGCGGAGACTGTGCTCGGCATCGGTCGCTCGGCGATCAGCCAACAGATGAGCGATTTGGAGCAGCGCCTCGGTTTGCGTTTGTGTCAGCGTGGTCGCGCCGGATTTTCGCTGACAGAGGAAGGTCGCGAGGTCTATCAATCGGCGTTGCAGCTATTAAGTGCGCTGGAAAGTTTCCGCACCGAGGTCAACGGCCTGCACCAGCATTTGCGCGGCGAGTTGATCATTGGCCTGACCGACAACCTCGTCACCCTCCCCCACATGCGCATCACCCACGCCCTCGCGCAGTTGAAGGAGCGCGGGCCGGATGTGCAGATTCAGATCCGCATGATTGCACCGAACGAAGTTGAGCAAGGTGTGCTCGATGGCCGCCTGCATGTCGGCGTGGTGCCGCAGGCCAGTGCGTTGTCGGGACTGGAATATCAGCCGCTGTACAGCGAGCGTTCGCTGCTTTATTGCGCGGTGGGCCATCCGCTGTTTTATGTTGATGACAAGCAACTGGATGACGAACGCTTGAACAGCCAGGACGCGATTGCGCCAACGTTTCGTTTGCCGGCGGATATTCAGGCGCACTACCAGGCACTCAATTGCACGGCCAGTGCTTCTGACCGTGAGGGCATGGCGTTTTTGATTTTGACCGGGCGATACATTGGTTATCTGCCGGATCATTACGCCAGCCTTTGGGTGCAGCAGGGGCGTTTGCGTGCCTTGAAAGCAGGGACGCGGTTTTACGATTTGAGTCTGGCATCGGTCACGCGCAAGGGGCGGCGCCCTCATTTGGTGCTGGAGAGCTTTTTGGAGAGTTTGGCGGCGACGCGTTGAAGGCAAGATCAAAAGATCGCAGCCTGCGGCAGCTCCTACATTTGCGGGTTATTTGCCGATAAAGTTGAGCAAGTGGACAGGTTTTTGCAGAGGGGGAATTACTTCGTTCCTTTGATAAGAAGCCTTAAGCCATGCAGCCAGATTCCGCACCGTCCAGCGACCTGATCTACGGCCTCAACGACCGCCCCAAACCACTCGCCGCCACCCTTGCCGCGCTGCAACACGTGCTCGCCAGTTTCGTCGGCATCATCACCCCGCCGCTGGTGATTGGTTCGGCGCTGGGGCTGACCGCTTATCTGCCTTACCTGATCAGCATGGCGTTGATGGTGTCGGGCGTCGGCACCTTTATTCAGGCGCGGCGGCCGTTCGGGATTGGCGCCGGGATGATCTGTCTGCAAGGCACCAGTTTCGCCTTTCTCGGTGCGGTGCTGTCGGCGGGGTTTCTGGTCAAGCAACGTGGCGGCAGCCCGGAAGACATTCTGGCGATGATTTTCGGTGTGTGTTTCTTCGGCGCGATCGTGCAGATCGTCCTCAGCCGTTTCATCGGGCAATTGCGTCGAGTTGTTACGCCACTGGTGACCGGGATCGTTATCACCCTGATCGGCATCAGTCTGATCAAAGTCGGCATCACTGACCTGGGCGGTGGCTTCAACGCGCCGGACTTTGGTGCGCCGGGCAATCTGGCGTTGGGCGTGTTCGTGCTGCTGACGATCATTCTGCTCAACCGCTCGAACACGCCGTGGGTGCGCTTGTCGGCGATCATCATTGGTCTGGTGCTCGGCAGTCTGGCCGCGTGGTTCAGTGGGAAACTGGTACCGCAGCCATTGCCTGACTTGCCGCTGGTGAGTTTTCCTACGCCGTTCAAGTTCGGATTCAGCTTCGACTGGACGGCTTTCCTGCCGGTCGCGCTGATTTATCTGATCAGCACCATCGAAACCGTCGGCGACCTCACTGCCAATTGCATGCTCGCCCGTCAACCTATCAGCGGCCCTTCATATATAAGCCGCCTGCGCGGAGGCGTGCTCGGTGATGGCGTCAGCTGCATGATCGCCGCGACCTTCAGCGCTTTCCCCAACACAACGTTTGCGCAGAACAACGGCGTGATCCAGTTGACCGGCGTCGCCAGCCGCTACGTCGGGCTGTACATCGGCGCGATCCTGTTTTGTCTCGGACTGTTCCCGATGATCGGCGCGGTGCTGCAACAGATTCCGAAACCTGTATTGGGCGGCGCGACTCTGGTGATGTTCGGCGCGGTGGCTGCGGCCGGCGTGCGCATCCTCGCGCAGTCGTCGCTGGATCGGCGCAGCATGTTGATCATCGCCACCTCGTTCGGCGTTGGTCTGGGCATCGCCGCACAACCGAACCTGCTGCACCTGCTGCCGAAACTGGTGCAGAACCTGTTCGACTCGGCGATTACCAGCGGTGGTCTGACCGCAATCATCCTGTGCCTGTTGCTGCCGGAGTCGAAAACCGAAGCCGCTGAAGCGCACGCGCCGCTGAACAAGATCGAACAGGCGTAACGGTTTTATCGCGCAAAGACTTGTCGGATGCCTGTGGGTGCGCTATCAACGCAACTGGTTGCACCCACAGACAAACCCGGAAGTGCCTATGACCTTTGAAGTCCCAGCCCATGGCGGCAAACCCGCCAGCCGCATTCGTCAGAAAAACGAAGAGACCATTCTCAAAGCCGCCGAAGACGAGTTCGCCCGTCACGGGTACAAAGGCACCAGCATGAACACCATCGCCCAGAATGCCGGGTTGCCCAAGGCGAACCTGCATTACTACTTCACCAACAAACTCGGTTTGTACGTGGCGGTGCTGAGCAACATCATCGAGCTGTGGGACAGCACCTTCAACACGCTCACCGCCGAGGACGATCCGGCCGAGGCGCTGACCCGCTACATCCGCGCCAAGATGGAATTTTCCCGTCGCCAGCCGCAAGCCTCGCGAATCTTTGCGATGGAAGTGATCAGCGGCGGCGAATGTCTGACCGAATATTTCAATCAGGATTACCGCGCCTGGTTCACCGGCCGTGCGGCAGTGTTTCAGGCGTGGATCGATGCCGGCAAAATGGACGCGGTTGATCCGGTGCACCTGATCTTTCTGTTGTGGGGCAGCACTCAGCATTACGCTGACTTTGCCACGCAGATCTGCCGAGTCAGCGGTCGCAGCAAGTTGACCAAGCAGGACATGGAAGACGCCGGCAACAACCTGATCCGCATCATTCTCAAGGGCTGCGGCCTCACTCCTTCTCTATAAGACGTTTATGCCTTTCACCCTCAGCGGTTTTTGCGAGTACCGCGAAGAGATTCGCAAAAGCCGCTTTATCACTTTTGCCGCACCGATCGGCAGTCCTGCTGATGCGCAGGCGTTTTTCGAGCAGCACAGCGATTTCAATGCTTCGCACAATTGCTGGGCGTGGAAACTCGGTGATCAATACCGCAGCAATGACGATGGCGAACCGGGCGGTACTGCGGGGCGCCCGATTCTGGCGGCGATTGAAGCGCAGGATTGCGATCAGGTCGCGGTGCTGGTGATTCGTTGGTACGGCGGGATTCAACTGGGGACTGGCGGCTTGGCCCGCGCGTATGGCGGTGGGGCGAACAAGTGTTTGCAGACGGCGGCGAAGGTTGAGTTGATCAGTCGGGTGGCGTTGAGTTGTGCTTGTGGGTTTGCCGAGTTGGCGTTGGTGAAATTGCGCGTGGCGGATTTGGGGGGGTTGATTGTTGAGGAGAGTTTTACGGCGAATGGGGTTGAGTTGAAGTTGGCGGTGGGTGAGGCGCAGATTTCGGTGTTGCAGGGACAGTTGGCGGATTTGAGTCGTGGGCGGATTTTGTTGCAGCGGTAGAGCAAGATCGAAAGATCGCAGCGTGCCGCAGCTCCTACAGATCTTTGGTTGTCGTTAATTTTGTGTCACGGCGTTTTTATGTAGGAGTTGCCGAAGGCTGCGATCTTTTGGGGCGGATGCGAAATTTCATATTCCACAAACTTGCCCACATCTGCTGTGCACCCGACTGTGGATAACCTGAGCACATAATGCTGTAACCCTTCTGTCACGTGGCTTTGCGCGGTTTGTTCACTTTTCGTTCAATTTGCCCGACGAAATGTAATTTCCAAGCAGAAACAATCAGTTAGCCACGTTTATCACCATTAGAAGAAAGCACCACAGTGCTTATGCCCGGCGTTTCGGCTTGCGCACAATAACTGTGGAGCAACCTGTGGATAACCCGTTCATGACCGCCGCAGTCGCAGGTTCTGCCTAGCTCCCAAGGATTTGCTCGTTTTTTGATCAGTTGCGGCCGGGCAAAACTAGAGCCCGATCAACACCTTTGCTCCGATTTGGTGCTGCAAATCCCGCCAATTTTCACCGCAATGCTCTGCGCCAAGCGCTGCCACCCGCAGCCCGCTCGGGTTCCTGACTCAATGGCCAGGAAATTGCTTTATCCACAGGCACAACTCCAAGCAAGTCGAGCCTGTCATGCCAATTGCTTCTACTCCTGCGCGCCTGCAACTGCGCCACATCAGCAAACGCTACCCCGGTTGTCTGGCCAACGACGCCATCGACCTGAGCATCGCGCCCGGTGAAATTCACGCACTGCTCGGTGAAAACGGCGCGGGCAAAAGTACCTTGATGAAGATCATCTACGGCGTCACCCAGGCCGACGCCGGGGAAATGCTTTGGCAAGGTCAGCGAGTCAACATCCGCAATCCGGCGCAGGCGCGGCAGTTGGGCATCGGCATGGTGTTCCAGCATTTCTCGCTGTTCGAAACCCTCAGCGTCGCGCAGAACATCGCGCTGGCGATGGGCGCCAAGGCTGGCACGCCGAAACAACTGGAACCGAAAATTCGCGAAGTGTCGCGCCGTTATGGCATGGCGCTGGAGCCGGAGCGACTTGTCCACAGCCTGTCGATCGGCGAGCGGCAACGGGTGGAAATCATCCGTTGCCTGATGCAGGACATTCGTCTGCTGATCCTCGACGAACCGACGTCAGTGCTGACCCCGCAGGAGGCCGACGAGTTGTTCATCACCTTGCGCCGTCTCGCCGCCGAGGGCTGCAGCATTCTGTTTATCAGCCACAAACTCGGCGAAGTTCGCGCGCTGTGTCATAGCGCGACGGTTCTGCGCGGCGGGCGCGTAGCCGGGCATTGCGTACCGGCCGAATGCTCGGATCAGCAATTGGCGCAGTTGATGGTTGGCGAAGCGGCGGCGTTGATTGGCGACTATCCGAAAGTCAGCGGTGGCGCGGCGTTTTTGCAGGTGAAGGGCTTGAGTTGGCACAACCCGGATCCGTTCGGCTGCTCGCTGACTGACATTGATGTGCAGGTACGCAGCGGTGAAATCGTCGGTATCGCCGGGGTTGCGGGCAATGGCCAGGATGAGTTGCTCGCCCTGCTCAGCGGCGAACAAACCTTGCCTCGTGCGGAGGCCGCAACCATTCGATTCGCCGAGCAACACGTCGCCGATCTGCGCCCGGATGCACGACGCAAATTGGGCTTGGCGTTCGTCCCCGCCGAGCGTCTCGGTCACGGCGCGGTGCCGGAATTGAGTCTGGCCGATAACGCTCTGCTCACCGCGTTCCAACAAGGCTTGGTCAGCCGCGGTTTGATCGAGCGCGGCAAAGTCGAAGCCCTCGCCCAGCACATCATTCAGCGCTTCGGCGTGAAAACCCCGGACACGCAAACCGCTGCGCGCAGCCTGTCCGGCGGCAACTTGCAGAAATTCATCCTCGGCCGGGAAATCCTTCAGCAACCGAAACTGCTGATCGCCGCGCACCCGACCTGGGGTGTCGACGTCGGCGCCGCCGCGACCATCCACCGTGCACTGATCGCACTGCGCGATGCCGGCGCGGCGATTCTGGTGATTTCCGAAGACCTCGACGAACTGTTCCAGATCAGCGATCGCCTCGGCGCGTTGTGCGGCGGACGCCTGTCGGCGTTGCACAACACCGGCGACACGCAACTCAGTGATGTCGGCGGCTGGATGGCCGGCCAGTTCGACAACCCACCTTCTGCCGCCACGGTTTAACGGAGTTTTACTCATGCTGCTTTCCCTCGAACCCCGTGGCCAGCAATCGCGCGTGATGCTGTGGTGCTCGCCGTTACTGGCAGCGGCGCTGACGCTCGGTTGCGGCTCGCTGCTGTTTATCGCCCTCGGCCACGACCCGCTGCAAACCTTGCACACGCTGCTGATTGCACCGGTCAGCGATATGTATGGCGTCTCCGAATTGCTGGTCAAAGCGTTGCCGATTCTGCTCTGCGCTTTGGGTCTGGCGGTGGCGTATCAGGCGCGGATCTGGAACATCGGCGCTGAGGGGCAATTGCTCCTCGGCGCACTCGCCGGCAGTGCCTTGGCGGTGAACATCATCGATATGCAAAGCCGTTGGGCGCTGGTGTTGATTCTGCTCACCGGCACCCTCGCCGGCGCCGCATGGGCCGGGCTGACCGCGTGGTTGCGCACACGCTTCAACGCCAACGAAATCCTCACCAGCATCATGCTCAATTACATCGCCCTGAACCTGCTGTTGTTCTGCGTGCACGGGCCGCTGAAGGATCCGGCCGGATTCAACTTTCCCGAGTCGGCGATGTTCGGTGACGCCAGCCGCTTGCCGTTGTTGATGGAGGATGGCCGCGTGCACGCCGGGGTGTATTTCGCCCTGCTCGCACTGGTCGCGGTGTGGGTGTTGTTGCAGAAAAGTTTTGTCGGGTTCCAGATCAAAGTGCTTGGGCTGGACAAGCGTGCGGCGGGGTTTGTCGGCTTTCGCGAGAAGCGTTTGATCTGGCTCGCGCTGTTGATCAGCGGCGGTTTGGCCGGGCTCGCCGGTGTCTGCGAAGTCACTGGGCCGATTGGCCAATTGGTGCCGCAAGTGTCGCCGGGTTATGGCTATGCAGCGATCACCGTGGCGTTTCTCGGACGCCTCAATCCGATCGGGATTCTGTTCTCCAGCCTGTTGATGGCGCTGCTGTACATCGGTGGCGAGAGCGCGCAAATGACGATGAATCTGCCGCAGGCGATCACTCAATTGTTTCAGGGAATGATGCTGTTTTTCCTGCTCGCCTGTGACGTGCTGATCCTCTATCGGCCACGACTGAACCTGCGCTGGGTGAAGCGAACCTCGACCACCGCCGTAACTGCCGGAGCGCTGTGATGGATATCGATCTGTTGAGCAATATTTTCTACGCCATGGTGCGTTGCGGCACGCCGTTGTTGCTGGTGGCGTTGGGGGAGCTGATCTGCGAGAAGAGCGGCGTGCTCAACCTCGGGCAGGAAGGGATGATGCTGTTTGGCGCGGTGATCGGTTTTATCGTCGCGCTGAACAGCGGCAACCTGTGGCTTGGCGTGTTGTTGGCGATGTTAGCCGGGATGTTGTTGTCGTCACTGTTTGCGCTGGTGGCGCTGGTATTCAATGCCAATCAAGTGGCAACCGGTTTGGCTCTGACGATTTTTGGTGTCGGGCTGTCGACCTTTGTCGGCGCGGCCTGGGTCGGGAAACCGTTGGCCGGTTTTGAGCCGTTGGCGATTCCTTGGCTGAGTGAAATTCCGCTGATCGGGCGGATGCTGTTTGCGCAGGATCTGCTGGTGTATCTGTCGTTCGCGCTGTTTGCGCTGGTGGCGTGGGTGATCATCAAAAGTCGTGTCGGGTTGATTATTCAAGCCGTGGGTGAGAACCCGGATGCGGCCAGTGCGATGGGCTTGCCGGTGTTGACCGTGCGTACCTTGGCGGTGCTGTTTGGCGGGGCAATGGCCGGGTTGGCCGGGGCTTATCTGTCGCTGGCGTACACGCCGATGTGGGCGGAAAACATGACCGCCGGGCGTGGCTGGATCGCGTTGGCGCTGGTGGTGTTTGCCAGTTGGCGGGTGTGGCGGTTGTTGCTTGGGGCGTATCTGTTTGGCCTCGCCAGCATCCTGCATTTGGTCGCGCAGGGGTTGGGGCTGGCGATTCCGTCGAGTTTGCTGGCGATGCTGCCGTACGTCGCGACGATTTTGGTATTGGTGTTGTTGTCGCGGGATGCGGTGCGCACAAGATTGTATGCACCGGTTTCGTTGGGGCAGCCTTGGCAGGCCGGGCATTAATTATTGTTTGGGCGGGCCTCTTCGCGAGCAGGCTCGCTCCCACATTTTCCGCACCCGACTCAGGAATGTGAGGTGGCGCCCATCTCCTGTGGGAGCGAGCCTGCTCGCGAAGACTTACTCAAAGGCAACACCTGAGCAATGCCCCACGCCAGTTCGAAGACCAGAAAAACCAGCAGGATCGAACTGGCGCCATGGGCCAATGCGTACGCTTGCCAAGCCGCAAAAAGAAATCTTGCCACCGCGTCATACCGTCCATAAAGCGCCTGCGGATCACGAATCCGCAACACCGCCCACACGCACACCACCGACCCCAACAGATTCGCCATCAACATGTGCACAGGTTGAAACGCCGGCAGCTCACCCGGCAAATCCAGCGTGCTCAACAACCCATGCACAAGCGCAAAACTCCACGGTGTGGCAAACGCCGCCGTGACGACCAAGTCATACCAGGCGCTGCCGCGCACCACGTGGCGATACTGCGTTGAAGTCCACATCATCCTTGCTCCAGAAATTCAGGGAGCAAGTACGTTAAAGCCTGGAGTATGCTCCAGGGTCAATAGCCCTTTTGAGAGTCGCCATGCGCATCGGTGAATTAGCCCTGGCCAGCGCCGTCAGCCGTGACACCCTGCGTTTCTATGAGCAGCGCGGGTTGATTGCGGCGCAGCGTAGCGCCAATGGTTATCGCGACTATCCGCCGGAGATGGTGCAACTGGTGCTGTACATCAAAACCGCGCAGCGCCTGGGATTTACCCTCGGCGAGATCGGCGACAGTGTCGCGGCGTTGTGGAACGCGCCCGATCCAGACAACGCCGTGGCGCAGCTTCTGCGCGACAAACTGCAACTGATCGAAACCCGCATGAGCGAACTCGACGTGCTGCGGCAAGAGCTGCAACTTCGGCTCGGTCAGGCCTGTCCATTGAATCCATGATCCTCATTCATCAAGGAAGCCCGTCATGTCTGCAAAAAACGCACTGATCATCGGCGCCTCCCGGGGCCTTGGCCTCGGTCTGGTGAAAACCCTGCTGGCCGATGGCTGGCAAGTCACCGCCACCGTGCGCAATCCTGCCAATGCCGATGCGCTTCAAGCATTAGGCAAGGTGCGAATCGAGAAGCTCGACATGGACGATCAGCAAGCGGTGATCGCTTTGAGTCAGCAACTCAAGGGTGAAACCTTTGATCTGTTGTTCGTCAACGCTGGGGTCAAAGGCCCGGCCGATCAGACCCCGGGCGGCGCGACACTGGCTGAAGTCGGTCAGCTGTTTTTCACCAACGCAGTGGCGCCGATCAATCTGGCGCAGCGTTTTGTCGGGCAGATTCGTGACGGTAGCGGTGTGCTGGCGTTCATGAGTTCCGGGCTCGGCAGCGTGACGGTGCCGGACGCGCCGGAGCTGGCGTTGTACAAAGCGAGCAAGGCTGCGCTGAATTCGATGACCAACAGTTTTATCACGCAGTTGGGCGAGCAGAAGATGACCGTGTTGTCGCTGCATCCGGGTTGGGTGAAGACGGACATGGGTGGCGAAGGGGCTGACCTTGATGTGGAAACCAGCACCCGTGGGCTGGTTGATCAGGTGAATGCGTACACCGGCAAGGGCGGGCATCACTTCATCAATTACAAGGGTGAAACCATTCCCTGGTAATTGATGATCCCTTGTAGGAGCTGCCGAAGGCTGCGATCTTTTGATTGTAAAAAACAAGATCAAAAGATCGCAGCCTTCGGCAGCTCCTACAGGGTTGCGTGGTTTGTTGGAATGGGCGTTGTCGGATCACATCGCCATGGGTTTGTGTATTTTGGTTGTGTGGTGAGTGGTCGGGTTGGGCTTGCTCGATGCAGCGTTTTGTTTGAAACTGCGCACCTCGTCCCCGCGGCGACCCTGGATCAGCAGACAGGGCATCACTGAGCTGGCAACCCTGAACCCATTTTCAGAGGAGCCGGCAACATGCCCGCGACCCGTACCTGGTTAAAAAATCCCCTCGCTATTTTCACCTCCAACGAGCTCGATGCCCGTGGCGGTCTTGTCGTGCAAGACGGTGTCATCGTCGAAGTGCTGGCTGCCGGCCAACAGCCGTCGGCGCCGTGCAATGAAGTGTTCGATGCCCGCGAGCATGTGATCCTGCCGGGCCTGATCAACACTCACCATCACTTCTATCAAACCCTGACTCGCGCCTGGGCGCCGGTGGTCAATCAGCCGTTGTTCCCGTGGCTGAAAACCCTGTACCCGGTGTGGGCACGTCTGACGCCAGAGAAACTCGCCCTCGCCACCAAAGTCGCTTTGGCCGAGTTGCTGCTGTCCGGCTGCACCACCGCTGCCGACCATCACTACCTGTTCCCGGACGGTCTGGAAAACGCCATCGACGTACAAGTCGAAACCGTCCGTGAACTGGGCATGCGCGCCATGCTCACTCGCGGTTCGATGAGCCTCGGCGAGAAGGACGGTGGCCTGCCGCCGCAGCAGACCGTGCAGGAAGGTCAGGTGATTCTCGACGACAGTCAGCGCCTGATTCACGAGTACCACGAGCGTGGCGATGGCGCGCAGATCCAGATCGCGCTGGCACCGTGCTCGCCGTTCTCGGTGACCCCGGAAATCATGTCGGCCAGTGCTGATCTGGCGAACAAGCTCGACGTGCGCCTGCACACACACTTGGCCGAAACCCTCGATGAAGAAGATTTCTGCCTGCAGCGTTTCGGCCTGCGCACCGTCGATTATCTCGACAGCGTCGGCTGGCTCGGCCCGCGCACCTGGCTGGCCCACGGCATCCATTTCAATCCGGACGAAATCGCTCGCCTCGGTCAGGCGGGCACCGGCATTTGCCATTGCCCGAGTTCGAACATGCGTCTGGCTTCCGGCATCTGCCCGAGTATTGATCTGACTGACGCCGGTGCGCTGTTTGGTCTGGGCGTCGATGGTTCGGCGTCTAACGATGCGTCGAACATGATTCTCGAAGCGCGTCAGGCGTTGTACATCCAGCGTCTGCGTTACGGCGCCGAGAAGATCACCCCGGAACGCGTGCTGGGTTGGGCGACGAAGGGTTCGGCGAGCTTGCTGGGCCGTACCGATATTGGTGAGATTGCCGTGGGCAAGCAGGCGGATCTGGCGTTGTTCAAGCTCGATGAGCTGCGCTTCTCCGGCAGCCATGATCCGATTTCGGCGCTGCTGTTGTGCGGCGCCGATCGTGCGGATCGGGTGATGATTGGTGGCAAGTGGCGCGTGGTTGATGGCCAGGTTGAAGGCCTCGACCTCAAAGGCTTGATCGCCGATCACAGCCAGGCGGCACGCCAACTGATCGCCGGCACCTGATCCCCCTCCCCATATGATCGTTCCCACGCTCTGCGTGGGAATGCATCTCGGGACGCTCCGCGTCCCAGCAGCGGACGCAGAGCGTCCATGGCGGCATTCCCACGCGGAGCGTGGGAACGATCATCCGGCGCTAGAGGCCGAGCAGGGACAGCATGATGAACGTCGCAAACAGTACGAAGTGCGTCATGCCTTCGATGGCATTGGTTTCGCCGTCATTGAGGTTGATTGCACTGACGATCAACGTCAGGAAAATCATCACCGTCTGCACCGGCGTCATCGCCATCTGAAACGGCTGGCCGGTGTACAGCGCCATCGCCTCCATCACCGGCACCGTCAGAATCACCGTCGACAGTGACGCGCCCATCGCAATGTTCACCACCGACTGCATGCGGTTGGCCAACGCTGCGCGCAACGCGGTCAAAATCTCCGGCGCGGCTGAAATGGCCGCCACCAGAATCGCCGTGATCACCGGCGGCGCGCCCGTGCCTTCCAGGCCCAGATCGAGGGTCTTCGACATCACTTCGGCCAGTGCGCCGATCACCACAATGCCAAACACCAGAATGCCGATCGACAGGCCGATGCTCGGTGCTTTCACCTGCGCGTCCTGCGGTTCTTTCTTGCGGCGTTTGTCCGGATAGCTGTAGCTGAAAAAGTAACTGTGCGGGCCGACCTGCATGCGCAGAAACAGCGCATACAGCACCACCATCGCACCGATGGTGAACGCCGAATAAATCTTCCAGTTGGCCTCGGGAATAAACTCCGGCACCACCATCGACACGCCCATGGCGGTGAGGATCATCACGCTGTAGCTGCGCGCGGAATCGTCGTTGTAGGACTGTTCGCCGTGCTTGATCCCGCCCATCAACGCGGCGAGGCCGAGGATGCCGTTGATGTCGAGCATCACGGCGGAATAGATCGTGTCGCGCACCAACGTGGGCGACGCTTCGTTGCTCATCATGATCGCCAGAATCACCACTTCGACCAACACGGCCGCGAGCGTGAGGATCATCGTGCCGTAAGGGTCGCCGACCTTTTCGGCGAGCAATTCAGCGTGATGGGCGACGCGCATCGAGGCGGCGACGATGAAGGCGATCAGCACCAGACCGGCAGTCAGCGCGACGATCTGGCCGCTGTGCAACATCCAGTGTTCCAACGGATAGGCGACGCACGCGGCGATGACGGCCAGTAGCAGAAAACTTTCTTGCTTGAGGATGGTGAGCATGGACGGGCCTTTTACCGAAGAGTGCGAATGAGCTACTGACTGCGGAGCGGCGCTAACGTTTCGTTACACATTAGCGCACCAACTGATAGCGGTACTTTGCCCGGTGCACTTTTATTGGCCTTGAGGGCGCTATCGCGAGCAGGCTCACTCCTACAGGGGAACGCATTCCAAATGTAGGAGTGAGCCTGCTCGCGATGGCCGTTACGCGGTTTCGGAAAGTTTGTTGTCCTGTTGGTCAGCAATTTGCATTGGCCCTGACCACACACAACAAAATGGAGTTCGAATTCATGCAAATACGTCCGCTGCACAAACTGCTGTGCGCCGCCCTCGGTCTGGGGATCAGTCTGAGCGCCAGCGCTGCCGATCCGCTCAAGGTCGGTTTCGTCTACATCGGCCCGATCGGTGACCACGGCTGGACGTATCAGCATGAGCAGGGGCGCAAGGCACTCGCGGAGAAATTCGGCAATCAGATCACCACCAACTACGTGGAAAACGTCGCCGAAGGCGCCGACGCCGAGCGGGTGATCCGCAACATGGCCAAGGACAAATACGATCTGATCTTCACCACCTCGTTCGGCTACATGAACCCGACGCTGAAAGTCGCCAAGCAGTTTCCCAAGGTCACCTTCGAGCACGCCACCGGCTACAAACAGGACAAGAATCTCGGCACCTATCTGGCGCGCACCTACGAGGGGCGCTATGTCGGTGGCTTCCTCGCGGCGAAGATGACCAAGACCAAAAAAATCGGTTACGTCGCCTCGTTCCCTATCCCCGAAGTGATCCGCGACATCAACTCGATTCAACTGGCGCTGAACAAATACAACCCGGGCACCGAGATCAAAGTGGTGTGGGTCAACTCGTGGTTCGATCCGGGCAAAGAGGCCGACGCGGCCAACGCGCTGATCGATCAGGGCGTCGATGTGGTGTTCCAGCACACCGACAGCCCGGCGCCGATTCAAGCCGCCGAACGTCGTGGCGTGTACGCGGTGGGTTACGCCTCGGACATGGCGCACTTCGGCCCGAAAGCGGTGCTGACCTCGATCGTCAACGACTGGGCGCCGCACTATATTCAGGCGACGCAAAGCGTGATGGATCACACCTGGAAACCCCAGGATTACTGGGGCGGTTTGAAGGAAGGCACGATTGAACTGCCGATCAGCGATCTGGTGCCGGCGCCGGTGAAAGCCGAGGCCGAGCAGATCATTGCTGACATCAAGAGCGGTGCGTTCCAGCCGTTCACCGGGCCGATCAAGGATCAGGCCGGCGTCGAGAAAATCCCCGCAGGCGTAAGCGCGACCAATGCGGAACTGGCGTCGATGAACTACTACGTTGAAGGCATGAAGGCCGAGATGCCGAAGTAAATCTCCGATTCACCACACAAAACCCTGTGGGAGCGAGCCTGCTCGCGAAAGCGGTGTGTCATTAAACAAAAATGTTGTCTGACACGCCCTCTTCGCGAGCAAGCCCGCTCCCACATTGGAAACTCAGCGTATTCAAGGATTGTGTATGGATCAGCTTCCGATCATCGACATCAGCCCACTCTATTCCGACGACGAAAACGCCTGGCCTGCGGTGGCCGAGCAGATCGACCTGGCCTGCCGCGAATGGGGCTTTTTCTACATCAAGGGCCATCCGATTTCAGCGCAACGCATCGCCGCCGTGCTCGATCACACCCAACGTTTCTTTGCCCTGCCCGCCGCAGAAAAACTCAAGATCGACATCACCCAGACCCGCCACCATCGCGGTTACGGCGCCATCGCCACCGAGCAACTCGACCCGAGCAAACCCAGCGACCTCAAAGAAACCTTCGACATGGGCCTGCACTTGCCGGCCAACCATCCCGACGTGCTCGCAGAAAAACCGTTGCGCGGGCCGAACCGCCATCCAGCTCAACCCGGATGGGCTGAATTGATGGAGCAACATTACCTCGACATGCAAGCCCTCGCGCAAACCCTGCTGCGCGCTATGACCCTCGCCCTCGACATCGAACGCGACTTCTTCGACAGCCGCTTCAATGAACCCGTCAGCGTCCTGCGCATGATCCATTACCCACCCCGCCACACCGCCAGCTCCGCCGAGCAGCAAGGCGCCGGTGCGCACACCGATTACGGCTGCATCACCCTGCTCTATCAGGACAGCGCCGGCGGCCTGCAAGTGAAAAACGTCAAAGGCGAATGGATCGATGCGCCACCGATTGACGGCACCTTCGTGGTCAATCTCGGCGACATGATGGCGCGCTGGAGCAACGATCGTTATCGCTCGACCCCGCACCGGGTGATCAGCCCGCTCGGCGTTGACCGTTACTCGATGCCGTTCTTCGCCGAGCCGCACCCGGACACGCGCATCGAATGCCTGCCCGGTTGTCAGGACGCACAGCATCCAGCGAAATATCCGACCACCACCTGCGCCGAATTCCTCCTGTCGCGCTTCGCCGATACCTACGCCTATCGCCGTGAGCAGGAAGCCGTTTGATGGATCGCTTGGTCAGGTTTTGCCAATTGTTTCGGCGAGCATCTGTAGAATGCCGTCATTGCACCTGATGAGAAAAGAATATGTACGACTGGCTCAACGCCTTGCCCAAGGCTGAACTGCACCTGCACCTGGAAGGCTCGCTGGAGCCCGAGCTGCTGTTCGCCCTGGCCGAGCGCAACAAGATCGCCCTGCCGTGGAACGACGTGGAAACCCTGCGCAAGGCTTATGCCTTCAACAACCTGCAGGAATTCCTCGACCTGTATTACCAGGGCGCCGACGTGCTGCGCACTTCGCAGGATTTCTACGACCTGACCTGGGCGTACCTGCTGCGCTGCAAAGCACAGAACGTGATTCACACCGAACCGTTCTTCGACCCGCAGACTCACACTGACCGCGGCATTCCGTTCGAAGTGGTGCTCAACGGCATCGCCGCGGCATTGAAGGATGGCGAGCAGCAACTGGGCATCACCAGCGGTCTGATCCTCAGCTTCCTGCGCCACCTCAGCGAAGAAGAAGCCGAGAAAACCCTCGATCAGGCGCTGCCGTTCCGTGATGCGTTTGTCGCTGTCGGCCTCGACAGTTCCGAGATGGGCCACCCGCCAAGCAAGTTTCAGCGCGTGTTCGATCGTGCCCGTCACGAAGGCTTCCTGACCGTTGCCCACGCTGGCGAAGAAGGCCCGCCGGAGTACATCTGGGAAGCCATCGACCTGCTGAAAATCCAGCGCATCGACCATGGCGTACGCGCCATCGAAGACGAGCGACTGATGCAGCGGATCATCGACGAGCAGATCCCGCTGACCGTGTGCCCGTTGTCGAACACCAAACTCTGCGTGTTCGATCACATGTCGCAGCACAACATTCTCGACATGCTCGAGCGTGGCGTGAAGGTCACGGTGAACTCCGATGACCCGGCGTATTTCGGTGGTTACGTGACCGAGAACTTCCATGCGCTGCATGAGCATTTGGGCATGACCCAGGATCAGGCCAAGCGCCTGGCGCAAAACAGCCTGGATGCGCGCCTGGTAAAACCGTAAGCAACAGCGCAAAACCCTTGTAGGAGTGAGCCTGCTCGCGATAGCGGAGTGTCAGACACCGATGTGTTAGCTGACAGAACGCAATCGCGAGCAGGCTCACTCCTACATTGGATCGGTGTTAGCCGTTGGATTGGGTTTCGGTCAGCTCCTCCAGGGTTTTACCGCGCGTCTCCATCCCGAACAACCACACCACCCCCGCCGCAATCGCGAAGCACGCCGCGCCCAGCGCAAACACCCCGCCCTGCCCGGTTATCGGAAACACCAGCCCGGTCACCAATGGCCCGAGCAACGATCCCACGCGGCCAATAGCCGAGGCGAAGCCCGAACCGGTCGCCCGCGCCGACGTCGGATACAACTCCGGCGTGTAGGTGTAAAGCACCGCCCACATACCAAACAGAAAGAACTGCATCAACAACCCAGTGCCGATCAGCAGCGCCACGTTGCCGCCGAACACCGCGCTCTGCCCATACAGAAACGCCATCACCCCGCCGCCGAGCAGCGTAACGATGCACACCGGTTTACGCCCCCAGCGCTCGACCAGCCACGCCGCCATCAGAAACCCGGGAATCCCGCCCAACGAAATCAGCACCGTGTAATACACCGACTGCGTCACGGCAAAACCCGACTGTTGCAGCAACGCACTCAGCCACGACGTCAACCCGTAAAAGCCCAGCAGGGCGAAAAACCACAGACTCCAGATCATCGTCGTGCGCTGGCGATACTGCGGTGACCAGATCTGCTTGAGCGCCGAAAAGAAGTTGCCCGGCGGCGTCACGGTGCGCGGCAAGCGAATCGGTTCCGGCAGCGCCGCACCGCCGAGGGAGGATCGCACCCGCGCTTCGATGCCGTTCAACACCTTGTCCGCCGCTTCATCATGCCCAGCCTGTTCCAGCCATCGCGGTGATTCAGGAATGAAAAAACGAATGGCCAACACAAACACCGCCGGTATCGCCAACACCAGAAAAATGTCGCGCCAGCCAATCAGCGGCAGCAGGAAGTACGAGAGCACGCCCGCCGCAACAAACCCCAGTGGCCAGAAACCGTCCATCAAGGCGATATAACGCCCGCGCCGCTGTGCCGGAATCAGCTCCGACAGCATCGACTGAGCAATGGGAAACTCCATGCCCATGCCGATTCCCAACAGGATGCGGAACAGCGTCAGCGCCTCGACCGTTTGCGCCGTCGAGCACAGATAACTGGCCACGCCCCATAAGACGATGCTCCACTGGAACACCGGTTTACGCCCGAAACGGTCGGCGAGCATGCCCGACAACGACGCGCCCAGCACCATGCCGAAAAAGCTCGAACTGGCGAGCAATCCGGCCTGCGCACTGCTCAGTCCGAACTCGGCCTTAATCGAGCCGAGCAGAAACGTCATCATCGCCAGATCCATCGAATCGAAGAAAAACGCCAAGGCAATGATGATGAAAATGATCCGGTGATAACCGCTGATCGGCAGGCGTTCCAGCCGCTCTGCCGCACTGAAGTGTCGAGTGTCCATGCCGCCTCCCCCCATCCGAAAAGTCCCCGGATCGAGTGTGCGCGATCGCGTTCAGGCGTTCGTGCTGGATGCGACCTGTTCGCAGCCGTGGGCGACGCGGCGACTGCTCTACAACGCCATTTCCAGCTCGGTTTCCCTGGCGAAGCGATGGATTTCGCGCTGGCCGGTGGCGGTCAATTGCAAGGCGCGGGAGTCGTGGGGCAAGGTCAGCCAGCCGGATTGCATGAACAACTGCAACAGCGCCGCGCCGAGGGTGCCGCCCATGTGCGGACGCCTTTCGCTCCAGTCCGGGCAGGCGCAGGCGACTTGCACGTTGCGATGGGCCAGCGCCTGAATGAACACCCCGCGCTTGGCCAGTTGTGTCGAACCTTTGTGCGTGACCACCACGCGCTGTTCGATCTGCTCGATCCAGCCGGCATCGAGCAAACGCTGATACAAATCGGCAGCGAGCGTGCCGCCGAGGTGGTCGTCGCAGAAACGTGCGCGCAGCAGTGAAGACGGCGCCGTCTGCGGTTTGGCAATCGGCGTTGCGCGTTTGAACACGGCGGGAATGTCGCGCGGTGCGCTGGCGATGGTGGCGCTGGCCAGCGCTTCGATCGCCGCGCCGACCTCGGGCGCCGACAGACGGAAAAAGCGCTTGCGCCCACGCACTTCGACTTTCAACAGGCCGCCAGTGGAGAGTCGCGCCAGATGAGCGCTGGCCGAGGACGGCGATAACCCCGCCAGCAACGCCAGCTCTTCGGTTTGCCGCGCCGAGCCATCCATCAAGGCCCACATCATCGCACTGCGCTTGGGGTCAGCCAGCAACGTGGCGATCTGGCTGATGCAAGGTGCATGTTCCATATATTCACTCCCTGTTGAATCGTATCGTCTACTGCTCGCAGACATCTTGACCACTAATGAGTCGTCGGCCAAGACGCGAAATACGCCATGTACCGGGGCCATGCTGGCCACTGACGCAATCTGCCTGGGCACTGAATCAGTCGCCGTTGCGCGCCCGTCACCCGTTCCCGGCGACGGGCGGTGAAGGTCTGTGGATCGGGGTGTCGGTACGGCATGAGGCGGCCGCTAGTATAAGCGGGTTACAGGCTGCGTCCCGCGCCGGGGCCTGCACGGGTGGTGATTGTTGCTGAGAGAAATTTCTCTATTTACCTGCGACTAATGATCAACTTTCGAGAAAGCGGGAAATTGACTACTCAATTCAGCGCATCGGCTGGCGAGCATTTCCCTCAGAAGGTTCACTGGCTTACTCAATTGAGCGCGATGGGCGCACAACAAATTCAGCGGAGCGCGCTCACATAACAGCTCCGGAAGCAGCACTTTGAGGCGTCCGGCGAGGACATCGGCGCCGACGTCGAGCCAGGATTTGTAGGCGATGCCTGCGCCAGCCACCGCCCACAGGCGCACGACATCGGCGTCGTCACTGAAACGGTCGCCACTGACCGTCAGCCCGACTTCGCGCTTGCCGTCGTGAAAACTCCAGTGGTCGTGAACCCGGCTGCCGAGCATGTACAGCAGGCAATTATGTTGCGCCAGTTGTTCAAGCTGACGCGGTTCGCCGTGTCGGGCCAGGTACGCCGGGGAGGCGCAGAGTACGCGCCGGTTGTGCGGGGCGATCGGCATGGCGACCAGACTGGAATCTTCCGGTTCGCCATAGCGCAAGGCGATGTCCACGGGTTGGCGGAACAGGTCGGCGATGCGATCACCGAGCAGCAAGCGCACGGTCAGTTTCGGGTGCTCGCGCTGAAACTCATCCAGCCACGGCAACAAAAAATTGCGACCGAAATCCGAGGGTGCCGATAACTGCAAGATCCCGCTGACCTGATCCTGCCCGCTGGCCAGCAAGCGCCGACCTTCATCGAGGTTGCTCAACGCCGCCCGCGCATATTCAAGAAAACCCTCGCCCTCGGCGGTCAGGCGCAAACTGCGGGTCGAACGCGCCAGCAAACGTGCGCCGAGTTGCTGTTCGATGCGCTTCAACGCCGCGCTGGCCACGGCGGCGGACATGTCCATCACCCGTGCCGCCGCCGACAGACTGCCCAGATCCGCCGCCCGGACAAACAACTGCAAGTCATCGAAACGCAGCATCCTCAGCCTCGATTATCAAAAAAATATTGAAAGAGACTGCTGTTTTAGCCGGTTTTATCCCGCAGAGAAATAGCTAATCATCCGCTCATCGAACTCATCCCGCTTCTCTGGAGCCGCGCATGTCCAAGCCATTCACCGCCATCGCCACCCTGATCGCCAAACCCGGCCAGCAGGACGCCCTCGAACAAGCCCTGCGCGCCTTGGTTGAACCGAGCCGCGCCGAAGACGGTTGCAGCCAGTACGACTTGCACCGCGACCTCGCCGACCCACAGGTTTTTTATGTGATCGAACATTGGGCCAGCGAGGAAATCCTCCAGACGCACAACGCCAGCGCGCATTTCCAGAATTTTCAGGCCACTGCCGCGCAGACCATCGAACACTTCGAGCTCAAGCGCCTCGGCGCGATTGCCTGATTCCTTCTTCTATTACCTGTATGGAGCCACTCATGAAAGCCATCGCCTATTACACGTCCCTGCCGATCAGCGACGCCAAATCCCTGCAAGACATCGAACTGCCAGAACCGGTCGCCGGCCCGCGCGACCTGCTGGTTGAAGTCAAAGCCATCTCGGTCAACCCGGTCGACACCAAAGTGCGACAGAACGTGGCGCCGGAACACGGCGCGGCGAAAGTGTTGGGCTGGGACGTCGCCGGTGTGGTCAAGGCTGTCGGCAGCGACGTGACACTGTTCAAGGCTGGCGACAAGGTTTTCTACGCAGGTTCCATTGCCCGCGCTGGCGGCAACAGTGAACTGCACACAGTAGATGAGCGCATCGTCGGCCATATGCCGAAATCCCTCGGTTTCGCCGAAGCCGCTGCGCTGCCGCTGACCGCGATCACCGCGTGGGAATTGCTCTTCGAACGTCTGCAAATCCGCGAAGGCAAAACCGATGAAGGCCAGAGCCTGCTGATCGTTGGCGCGGCCGGCGGTGTCGGTTCGATCCTCACTCAGTTGGCCAAGCAACTGACGGGGCTGAAAGTGATCGGCACTGCTTCTCGCCAGCAGACCAGCGATTGGGTGAAAGAACTGGGCGCCGATCTGGTGATCGATCACAGCAAGCCGTTGAGCGAAGAACTGAAACGCGCCGGGATCGACAACGTCACTCACGTCGCCAGCCTGACCCAGACCGAGCAGCATCTGGATCAACTGGTCGAGGCACTGGCGCCGCAAGGCAAACTGGCGCTGATTGACGATCCGAAGTCGCTCGACGTGAGCAAACTCAAGCGCAAGAGCCTGTCGCTGCATTGGGAGTTCATGTACACCCGCTCGCTGTTCGAGACGCCAGACATGATCGAGCAGCACAACCTGCTCAATCGTGTGGCTGAGCTGATTGATGCGGGGACGTTGAAGACCACGGTGGGCGAGCATTTCGGTGTGATCAATGCGGCCAATCTGCGTCGGGCGCATGAGTTGCTGGAGAGTGGCAAAGCCAAGGGGAAAATTGTTTTAGAAAGTTTCTAAGAGCGAAAGATCGCAGCCTTCGGCAGCTCCTACAGTGGCTGGCGGGGGCTGCGCGCCCCTTTTTGCCGTCAGTCAGATGGCTGACCCTTGTCACAATTGCGATGGTATTCAGGACTACAATCGAAGCCTCTGCGGTACATCTTTTACGCAAAGGAGGTCAGCAATGAAGATCCTGATAAAAGAAGTGGCAAAGTCTCAATGGCAGGTTCGTCTCGACCAGCACGCCGTGACATTCCGCAGTGAAGCCGAAGCCCTGGCCTTCACCCGCACCCTCGAAGCGCGAATATTTGCGCCCCATCAGATTCCCGACCGCAGCCAGCAGCGCGCCGCCGGCTGAGTGTTTCAGACCTCGGCTTGAGCCTGCGCCAGCGCCCGGGCGTTTTGCAGACGCCGGGTCAGCATCGCGACGCACACCACCAGCAAACCGCAAACGCTGATGACAATCGCCATCGGCACGGCGGTGCCGTCGTGCAACACACCGACCAGAGCCGAAGCCCCGGCGGCGACGCTGAATTGCATGCAACCGAGCA
Organism: Pseudomonas sp. NPDC088885; assembly: GCF_044750025.1. Lineage (NCBI taxonomy): Bacteria > Pseudomonadati > Pseudomonadota > Gammaproteobacteria > Pseudomonadales > Pseudomonadaceae > Pseudomonas > Pseudomonas sp. NPDC088885. Next base: position 25,023 of record NZ_JBIVJB010000024.1, read on the forward strand.
ACGCCGACGCACTGCCGGCGCGCCCGCCCTGCCCGTTCATTGCGCAAGCGGCGGCGTTGGGGCTGATGCAGCCGAGGCTCGACACGCAGATAAACAATGGAATCAGCAGCGGCCACAACGATTCGGTGTGCAAGGCGCTGACCACCAATAACGTCAGGCCCGCTGCCAGATAAACCCAGACTGCACGCGCCAGCAGGAATGCCGGGCCACGCTTGGCCAACAGCCGCGCGTTGACCTGCGCCACCAGAATGAAGCCCGCCGCGTTGGTGCCGAACAGCCAGCCGAAATGCTCGGCGGGCACGCCATACAGTTTGATGAAGATAAACGGCGAACCGGCGATGTAGGCGAACATCCCGGCGATGGCGATGCCGCCGGTCAGCGCGTGGCCGAGGTAAACGCGATCACTCAGCAGGCGTGCGTACTGGCGAAAGGCACCGGACAACGGTTGGCGCGGCATGCTCGCTGGCATGCTTTCCGGCAGACCGAGCGCGACCGCGAGGCCGGCCAGGGCGCTGAAACCGGTCAGCACCAGGAAGATCGACTGCCAGCCGGTGGTGTTGACCAGCAAACCGCCGAGCATTGGCGCCAGAATCGGTGCCAGCCCCATCACCAGCATCAGCTGCGAAAACACCTTCGCCGAGCCGACGGCGTCGCACTTGTCGCTGACCACGGCGCGGGAAATTACCATGCCCGCACAGCCGCCCAACGCCTGCACGAAGCGCGCGCCGATCAGCCATTCGAGGTTCGGCGCGTAGGCGCAGGCCAATGAAGCGAGGGTGAACAGGGTCAGGCCGACGAGCAGCGGAATGCGCCGACCAAAGCGATCCGCCACCGGGCCGTAGGCCAATTGGCCGAGGGACAAACCGGCGAAATAGGCGGCCAGGGTCATCTGCACGTGCTTCTCGTCGGTGGCGAACGCCAGCGCCATCGCGGGAAATGCAGGTAAATAAAAGTCGATCGCCAAGGGCCCGAAGGCGGTCAAGGCACCGAGAATCAAAATGGTACGGAAGTTCATCAGGCATCCAGTCAGGCAAGTCGGCAGCCCGACAGTCTAGCTGCGGCTGGACGCCTTGAACATTCCGATAGCTCGCTAACTATAAAAACGGCAAAAGATCGCAGCCTTCGGCAGCTCCTACAGGGAACGCATTCCAATGTAGGAGCTGCCGAAGGCTGCGATCTTTTTGTTTCTAGGCGAGTTTGACGGCGTAGCCCTCTTCGCTGATGACCTCGATCACCTGCTCGGCACTCAGCGCACTTTCAACGCCCACTTCTTTCGCCGCCAGATCGACGCGCACGCTGGCCGCCGGATCTTTGGCCTGCACGGCGTTGGTGATGGCTTTGACGCAGTGACCGCAGGACATGCCTTGAACGTTGAACACTTGCATGGAATGACTCCTTTGAGTGAGGTTGCCGGCAGTGTCGAGCTTGCCACGATGGCAAGGTCAAGTTCTGCAATCATCTGCCGGGCTGGCAATCGGCGCCGCGCTCGGCCAAGCTGCGTGCATCAATGACTTAAATTCAGGAGATTCAGCCATGCGCTGGTCAGCTTTCAGCCTGTTTGGCTTGCTCAGCCTCTTTGCCGCCGTCCCTCAAGTGCAAGCCGCCGGGGAGGATTATGCGGTGCTGATCATCTCCCGCGAGCGTCTGGAAGTGTCGACCTCCTGCGAGATTGGCGTGTACATCCAGGATCAGCTCTCGGCGCGGCTGCTGCAGGAGCAAAGTATTTCCTTCAACCTGCCGCCGGGCACCGTGTCGCTGCGCTTGAAGTTGCTCCCGGGGCAAGTCGCCGGTTGCAATCCGGGCATGCTTGCGCCGGGTTCGCAGGAGATCAAACTGCGTGCCGGGGATGTGCTGAAGTATCGCTTGGCGATGAATTCGGAAGGCGTCTACCTGAAACGCGCCGATCTCGAATACTAAGAAAATCCAAATTGTGTGCAGGCCTTTGTGGCGAGGGGATTTATCCCCGTTGGGCTGCGAAGCGGCCCCGTTCTTTTCAGCTAGACCGATAGCGACTGCTGCGCAGCCGAACGGGGATAAATCCCCTCGCCACAATGAATTTCACCTGAAAATGTTTGCGCATTGAAGGTAGAAGATTGGCGCTTGACCTTGCCCGCATGGCAAGGTTGATCCTTGTAGACATCTACTACAGGGAGTACGACCGATGTCCGATTCCATCACTTTCGATCTGCCGATTGCCGGCATGACCTGCGCCAGTTGCGCCGGACGTGTCGAGCGGGCTTTGAGCAAAGTCAGCGGCGCCAGTGCCGTCAGCGTCAACCTCGCCACCGAGCAGGCCCGTGTGCAGGCGCCGGGTGACAGCCTTGCGGCCTTGATGGAAGCAGTCGAGCGCGCCGGTTACAGCGTCCCGCAGCAAACTCTCGAACTGAATATCGAAGGCATGACCTGCGCCTCCTGCGTCGGCCGCGTCGAGCGCGCCCTGAATAAAGTCCCCGGGGTGAAAAGCGTCAGTGTCAATCTGGCCAACGAACGCGCCCACCTCGAATTGCTCGGTCAGGTCGACTCACAGACCCTGCTCGACGCCGTCAGCAAGGCCGGCTACTCGGCCAGCGTCTGGCAAGCCGAACACCCGCAAACCGATAACCAACAACAGAAGCTCAAGCACGAACGCTGGGCGCTGATCTGCGCGATCGCCCTCGCCTTGCCGTTGGTGGCGCCGATGCTGCTGCAACCGTTCGGCATTCACTGGATGCTCCCGGCCTGGGCGCAATTCGTCCTCGCCACGCCGGTGCAGTTCATCTTCGGTGCGCGTTTCTACGTCGCTGCGTGGAAAGCCGTGCGCGCCGGCGCTGGCAACATGGACTTGCTCGTCGCCCTCGGCACCAGCGCCGGTTATGGCTTGAGCCTTTATGAATGGGCGACCGCTGCCGGGCGCATGCCGCATCTGTATTTCGAAGCGTCGGCAGTGGTCATCGCCTTGGTACTGCTCGGCAAATACCTCGAGAGCCGCGCCAAACGCCAGACCGCCAGCGCCATCCGCGCCCTCGAAGCCTTGCGGCCGGAACGGGCGATTCAAGTGCTCGACGGCCGCGAACAAGATGTCGCCATCAGCGCCCTGCGCCTCAATGATCTGGTGCTGGTCAAACCCGGCGAACGCTTCCCGGTCGATGGCGAAGTCATCGAGGGCCAGAGCCACGCCGACGAAGCGCTGATCAGCGGCGAGAGCCTGCCCGTGCCGAAACAACCGGGCGACAAAGTCACCGGCGGCGCAATCAACGGTGAAGGTCGCTTGTTGGTGCGCACTCAGGCGCTCGGCGCCGAGACTGTGCTGGCGCGGATCATTCGTCTGGTCGAGGATGCTCAAGCGGCGAAAGCACCGATCCAGAAACTGGTGGATAAGGTCAGTCAGATTTTCGTGCCGACCGTGTTGCTGATCGCTTTGGCCACGCTGATTGGCTGGTGGCTGTACGGCGCGCCGCTGGAAACCGCCCTGATCAACGCGGTCGCTGTTCTGGTTATCGCTTGCCCTTGCGCCCTTGGTCTCGCCACCCCGACCGCGATCATGGCGGGCACCGGCGTCGCCGCGCGTCACGGCATTCTGATCAAGGACGCCGAAGCGCTGGAACGTGCCCATGAAGTCAGCACTGTGGTGTTCGACAAGACCGGCACACTGACCTCCGGCACCCCGCGTATTGCCCATTTCAGTGCGGTCGATGGTGACCAAGATACGCTGCTGACACTGGCCGGCGCCCTGCAACGCGGCAGCGAACACCCGCTGGCCAAAGCGGTGCTCGACGTCGCTGCTGAACGCAATCTGCAGGTGCCGGATGTCAGCGACAGCCAGTCGCTGACCGGTCGCGGCATCGCCGGTAATCTCGATGGCCGACGTCTGGCCTTGGGCAATCGGCGCATGCTCGACGAAAGTGGTTTGAGCGCTGGCAACCTGAGCGAGTCCGCCCAAGCCTGGGAAGCCGAAGGTCGCACGTTGTCGTGGTTGATCGAACAAAGTCCCGAGCCGAAAGTGCTCGGTTTGTTCGCCTTCGGTGACACCTTGAAACCCGGCGCGCTGGAAGCCGTGCAGCAACTCGCCGCACGAGATATCCACAGCCATCTGCTGACCGGCGACAACCGTGGCAGCGCTCGCGTGGTCGCCGAAGCGCTGGGCATCAGCAATGTTCACGCCGAAGTGCTGCCCGCCGACAAAGCCGCCACCGTCGCCGAGCTGAAAAAAACCGGCGTGGTCGCGATGGTCGGCGACGGCATCAACGACGCCCCGGCCCTCGCCGCTGCGGACATCGGCATCGCCATGGGCGGCGGCACCGACGTCGCCATGCACGCGGCGGGTATCACTCTGATGCGCGGCGATCCACGGTTGGTGCCGGCGGCGCTGGAAATCAGCCGCAAGACCTACGCGAAAATTCGTCAGAACCTGTTCTGGGCCTTCGTCTACAACCTGATCGGCATTCCACTGGCGGCGTTCGGCTTCCTCAATCCGGTATTGGCCGGGGCGGCGATGGCGCTGTCCAGCGTCAGCGTGGTGAGCAATGCGCTACTGTTGAAAACCTGGAAACCCAAGGATCTGGAGGAGCACCGATGAACATCGGTCAAGCGGCCAAACACAGTGGCCTGAGCGCGAAAATGATCCGCTACTACGAGTCGATTGGCCTGCTCAAAGCGGCGCATCGCACCGACAGCGGTTACCGGGTCTACGGTGACGATGACCTGCACACGTTGGCGTTTATCAAGCGCTCGCGGGACTTAGGCTTTTCACTGGAAGAGGTCGGCAAACTGCTGACCCTCTGGCAGGATCGCCAACGCGCCAGCGCCGATGTGAAGGCGTTGGCGCGTCAGCACATCGACGAGCTGAATCAGAAGATCCGCGAACTCGGCGAACTGCGCGACACCCTGCAAGACTTGGTCGAACACTGCAATGGCGACCATCGCCCCGACTGCCCGATCCTCAAGGAGCTGGCGTCGGGCTGCTGCGCACAACCCGCGCGCGCTTGAGCGCCAACAGTTTCACCGTGAGCAATGTGCACAGCGGAATGCCGTGGAACAACATGACCACGGCGCCCGGCGTCCACCACGCGTAGAACGGCGCAGCGATGAGCATGCCGATGCCGAAACCGGTCATTTGCAGCAACGTCAGCACGCTGAAGATTGGCAGGCGCAAGTGCTCGGGCTCGCGTTGCAGACGGGAAATCAGGCCGACTTCGGAAAAGCCATCGCCCAGCCCCGCCGGCAATGAAAACAGCAGCAATCCGTAAAGGCTGTGCTGCTGAAACATCAGAATGAAACCGCAAGACATCAGCGCCACACCGAAGAAAAACCGCCGCTCCAGATGGATATTGTCCGAGCCTTTGAGGCGACTGGCGATGCGCGCGCCGAGCAGTTTGCCGCTGGCCCACACAGCGAGCATCAGGCCCAACGTGGTACTCGCCGAATCGGGCGTGAGCAGTTTCGAGATGATCGGAAAACCGACGTTGTGCGCGGCGCTGCCCAGAGTGTCGGCCATCGTCACCGCGAGCATCGCGGCAATCACCGGCGCACTGCGCAAACCGTGCTTGAGCGCTGACCATTCGCCGCGTTCGGGTTCCTCGTTGTCCGTCGGCGCGTTGAAGCGCAGCGGTACGATCAACATCGCCGCGAGCAGATAGGTCACGGCATTCAGGGCGAATACCGTTTCAAATCCGAATGCAGCTACCAGCAAACCCGATACGAGACTGCCGCCGACCATCGCTGCTGATGAGGCAGAGGTGATCCAGGCGTTGGCTTTGAGCAATTGGTCGGCGGGGATCAAACGCGGCAACTGACTGTTGAGGCCGATGGCGAACATCGAATTGCCCAGGCCGAGGCCGAAGGCAATGAGCGGCAATAACCAGACCTGTTGGCTGACCGGTACGATCAACAGCAAACCGAGCACGCTGGCGCGCAACAGGTCGAAGGCAATCAGCGGCGCGCGGCCGCTCCAGCGCCGGTAAAACGCAGTGCCGATGAGGCTGGCAAAAATCCCGCCGGCGACGCGACTGGCGAGGAAGATGCCGACGCTCATGGCGCTGTTGCTGAGCAGGTAGACGTAGGTGGCCAGCGCGACCATGTTGAGGAATGCGCCGAAATCGGAGATGAGTCGCGCCGTAATAATCAGGTGGGTGTTGCGTTGGGTACTCACATACGATCCTTGTAGGAGCTGCCGAAGGCTGCGATCTTTTGATCCTGTTCTGATCGATCGCCAAGATCAAAAGATCGCAGCCTTCGGCAGCTCCTACAAGGGGTGTGTCTGCCAATTGTGGGGTGACTGACACGGCCTCTTTGCGAGCGAGCTCTGCTCCTACAAGGATTGGTGGTGTGCTGAAGACAAAAAACCCGGCCGAAGCCGGGTTTCTGTTCAAACGATCACTGCATCCACGGAGGTGGCGGTGGTTCTTCTGATTTGCCCTTAGGCTCGTCATCCGCCGCGCGGATCGCTTGCTTGCGCTCTTCATCAAGCCGCGCCGCTTCGATCTCGCGGATAACCCCGCCGACATCGGCCAGCTCTTCCGGCTCGTCGAACTCACCGGTCAGCACACTGTTCGGGTGCAAGGTGCCGGCTTCGTACAGCGCCCACATTTCTTTCGCGTACTTGGTCTTCTTCAACTCCGGCGCAAAGCGACCGAAGTACGAAGCCATGTTGCCAACGTCACGTTCTAGCATGCTGAACGCGTGGTTGTTGCCGGCAGCATCGACCGCTTGTGGCAGGTCGATGATCACCGGGCCGGTCGGTGTCAGCAGCACGTTGAACTCGGAAAGGTCACCGTGCACCAGACCGGTACACAACATCAGCACGATCTGCGAAATCAGGAACGCGTGATATTCACGGGCCTGATCGGCTTCCAGTACCACGTCATTAAGACGCGGCGCCGCATCGCCGTATTCATCGGCCACCAGTTCCATCAGCAGCACGCCTTCGAGGAAGTCGAACGGCTTGGGCACGCGCACACCGGCGCCAGCCAGACGGAACAGCGCCGCCACTTCGGCGTTCTGCCAAGCGTCTTCGGTCTCTTTGCGACCGAATTTCGAGCCCTTGGCCATCGCGCGCGCCTGACGGCTGTTACGCACCTTGCGGCCTTCCTGATACTCGGCTGCCTGGCGGAAACTACGTTTGTTTGCCTCCTTGTAGACCTTGGCGCAACGTAACTCGTTGCCGCAGCGCACCACATAAACAGCTGCTTCTTTACCACTCATGAGTGGTCGCAGCACCTCGTCAACCAGACCGTCTTCGATCAGCGGTTCAATGCGTTTTGGAGTCTTCATCAGCTTTTATTGTGGGTCCTTTATTACCAAACACGCGAATGTCACTCGTTATACGGCAATCCTCGCAGTACGGGGAGGGGTTGCCGACCTGTGAACGTTGTCGATGCACACACTGTGCCGGATTAATCAGGGCCAACCTGCGTAGACCGCAGCGAATCATAGCTGACAGCGTGGTACTTGTTGGTATCGGCCGGTGAGGGCATTTGCGACAGAATCTGACATTTGTGGTTTCGCCTTTTTACCCTCACCCCAGCCCTCTCCCGGAGGGAGAGGGGGCCGACCGAGTTGTCTGGCGTTATACATCGACCTGAAACACCGCGTCGATTATGGATTGGGCAAACTGAAACATATGGATTCGGCTAACTGAATGACCGCGTCGATTTTTGGATTCGGTGCAGCACTATCAGGTCGGCGTACCTCGCAAGCATCCCCCATTCAGTCCCCTCTCCCTTTGGGAGAGGGCTAGGGTGAGGGGTTCTTCTAGCGTTCGATGATCGCGGTAACACCTTGCCCGCCAGCGGCACAAATCGAAATCAGACCGCGCCCCTTACCCGCCGCCTCCAGCAGTTTGGCCAGGTTGGCGACGATGCGTCCACCGGTTGCCGCAAACGGATGCCCCGCCGCCAGCGAGCTGCCCTTCACATTCAGCCGACTACGATCAATCGGCCCCAACGGCGCATCCAGCCCCAACCGGAATTTGCAGTATTCGGGATCCTCCCAAGCCTTGAGCGTACACAACACCTGCGCCGCAAACGCTTCGTGAATTTCGTAGTAATCAAAATCCTGCAAGCTCAGCCCGTTGCGCGCCAGCAAACGTGGCACCGCGTACACCGGCGCCATCAACAGGCCCTCGGCACCGTTGACGAAATCCACCGCCGCCGCCTCACCATCGCGCAGATAGGCAAGAATCGGCAAGCCGCGCTCCTTCGCCCACTCTTCACTGCCGAGCAGCACCACCGAGGCGCCATCGGTGAGTGGCGTTGAGTTGCCTGCCGTCAGCGTGCCTTTGGCGCTTTTCTCGAACGCCGGTTTCAGCGTGGCAAGTTTTTCCAGAGTCAGATCCGGGCGCAGATTGTTGTCGCGGGTCAGGCCGAGGAACGGTGTCATCAGATCGTTGTGCCAGCCTTCGCTGTAGGACGCCGCCAGTTTCTGGTGACTTTCGAGGGCCAGTTGATCCTGCTCTTCACGCGGAATATTCCAGGTCTGCGCCATCAGTTCGCAGTGCTGGCCCATCGACAGGCCAGTGCGCGGCTCGCCGTTGCGCGGGAATTCCGGGATCAGGTGTTGGGGCCGCAGTTGCAGAAAAGTTTTCAGTTTGTCGCCGGTGGTTTTCGCGCGATTGGCTTGCAGAAGGATTTTGCGCAGGCCTTCGCTGACGCTGATCGGCGCGTCCGACGTGGTGTCGACGCCGCCAGCGATGCCGCAATCGATCTGGCCGAGGGCGATTTTGTTGGCGACCAGCAATGCGGCTTCCAGACCGGTGCCGCAGGCTTGCTGGATATCGTAGGCGGGGGTGGCTGGCGACAAACGCGAGCCGAGCACGCATTCGCGGGTCAGGTTCATATCCCGTGACAATTTAAGCACCGCGCCCGCCACCACTTCGCCGATGCGCTGGCCGTGGAGGTTGTAGCGTTCGATCAGGCCTTCGAGCGCGGCGGTGAGCATCACCTGATTGCTGGCCGTGGCGTACGGCCCGTTGGAACGGGCGAAAGGGATACGGTTACCGCCAATGATCGCGACGCGGCGCAGCTGACTCATGAATAACTCCTTTTCAAATTGATCGGATTCACACAGATCTCTGTAGGAATGAACACTGTGGTGAGGGGATTTATCCCCGACCGGCTGCGAAGCAGTCGTAGAACCTGCACTCGCGGTGTTTCAGATGGATCGCGCAGCATGGAATCGGGGCCGCTTCGCAGCCCATCGGGGATAAATCCCCTCGCCACAGGGTCACTCCTACAAGGGTTCTGCTGTGTTTCTGAATTTGTGTTCGCCAACAAAACCATCAGGGGCAAACTACTCTGCTGTTCTAGCGTAGGCCCTATTGCGTGGATCGAACGATTGATTGCCATCGGTAGTCCACACTTTGAACCCCAACTTTTGGAGAGCGTTCCATGTCTGACCGCTATATCGACTTCGCCAACTCGTCCATCGGCCATCGTCTGGTCGGGGCGCTGGGCCTGCCGTCGCCGGTGCGACTGGAGCGCTGGCAGGCTGGGCGCCTGCGGCCGGTGGAAGGTGCGCTGCTGATCGGTGGCGGGCCGCTGGCCGAGCGCGTCAGCACGTTCGCCAACCGTCTGACCGAAAGCATTTACCGCTACGGTGAGCAACCGGCGACCGCCACCGAATGGATTCCCGGCCATGGCCCGAAACTCAAAGCGGTGGTGTTCGACGCCAGCGAATTGCAGCACACCGACCAGCTCAAGCAACTGCGCGAATTCTTTCAGCCGCTGATGAAGAATCTTGAGAGCAGCGCGCATCTGGTGATTCTGGGCCGCGCCCCGGAAACCCTGAGCGATCCGTTCGCTTCCAGTGCACAACGCGCGCTCGAAGGTTTTTCGCGTTCGCTGGCCAAAGAACTGCGCAGCGGCGGCACGTTGCAACTGATCTATGTCGGCGAAGGTGCCGAGGATCAACTGGAAGGCCCGCTGCGGTTTTTCCTCTCGCCGAAAAGCGCATTTGTCTCCGGACAAGCAATTCGCCTGACTGCGTGCGCCACACAAGTCACTGACTGGACGCGTCCGCTGGCCGGTCGCAAAGCGCTGGTCACCGGTGCGGCACGCGGTATCGGCGCATCGATCGCTGAAACCCTCGCCCGCGATGGCGCGGAAGTGATTCTGCTCGACGTGCCGCCAGCGAAAACCGATCTCGAAGCCCTCGCCGCCCGCCTCGGTGGCCGCGCGATCACCCTAGATATCTGCGCCGAAGACGCCGCCGCACAGTTGACCGAACACCTGCCGGACGGCCTCGACATTCTGGTGCACAACGCTGGCATTACCCGCGATAAAACCCTGGCCAACATGACCCCGGAATTCTGGGACGCGGTGCTCGCGGTCAATCTCAACGCGCCGCAAGTGCTGACCAAAGCGCTGCTCGACAACGGCACGCTGCACGACGATGCGCGAGTGATTCTGCTCGCCTCGATCAGCGGCATCGCCGGCAACCGCGGGCAAACCAACTACGCCGCGAGCAAGGCCGGTTTGATCGGTCTGGCCCAAGCGTGGGCGCCGACGTTGCTGGAGCGTGGCATCAGCATCAACGCGGTCGCCCCCGGTTTTATCGAAACGCAGATGACTGCGCACATCCCGTTTGGTCTGCGTGAAGCCGGGCGGCGCATGAGTTCGCTGGGCCAGGGCGGCTTGCCACAAGACGTCGCTGAAGCCGTCGCATGGCTGGCGCAACCGGGTACCGGCGCGTTCACCGGTCAGGCGTTGCGGGTTTGTGGGCAAAGTGTTTTGGGGGCTTAAGGCATGAGCATCGAATGGCACACGCTGGATCGCGAACCGAGCCTGCCGGGGCTTTACGCACGGGCCGCGACGCGACGCAAAATCACCGGCACCACCCTGCCCGACAGCGGTTTGCGCTGTTGGGTCGATGTCGATGGCAAGCGCCTGGCGGACTATCGCAAGGTCTGCGGCTTTGCCGATGACGGGCTGTTGCCGCCGACTTATCCACACATCCTTGCGTTCGCGTTGCAGATGCAATTGCTCACGGCAAAAGAGTTTCCGTTTCCGCTGCTGGGGCTGATTCATTTGAGCAATCGCATTCGCGTGTTGCGGCCAATGGGCGGGATCAGCCGCGCGCAGGTCAGCGTGCGTGTGCATAACTTGCAGCCGCACCCCAAGGGCGCAACGTTTGATCTGCTGACTACATTGGACGACCAACTCGGGCCGTTGTGGGAGGCGGAAAGCCAGATGCTTTGTCGCGGGGTGAAACTCGACGGCGAACCGGTGGAACAGCACTGGGAGCCTGCGCAAGTGTTAAGCGAAGTGGCGCAGTGGAAAGCGCCGGCGGACATTGGCCGGCAGTACGCCAAGGTTTCCGGTGACTACAACCCGATTCACTTGAGCGCGGCGAGTGCCAAGCTGTTTGGCTTTCCTACGGCCATTGCTCATGGTTTGTGGAACAAGGCACGGACATTGGCGGCACTGGCCGATCATTTGCCCAAGGCCAATCTGGAAATCACTGTGCACTTTCGCAAGCCGGTGCGACTGCCGAGCGAGGTGACGTTGCTGGCGAGTGCGGCGGGGTCGAGTGGTGAGTTGCGATTGGTGGGCAATGGGGAGTTGGAGCATATGGTCGGGCTATGGCAACCGATCGCGTAATAAACGCAGAACCCTTGTGGCGAGGGGATTTATCCCCGTTCGGCTGCGAAGCAGTCGTGAGTCCATTCAATGCGGTGTATCAGAAAAAAACTGATTGCTGATTTTGGGGCGGCTGCGCCACCCAACGGGGATAAATCCCCTCACCACAGGGTTGAGGTGGCACCGAGGGTCGTGTTAATCCCGGAAACAGGAAGGTTCGACCTGTTAATTGTGTATATATCACTTAAGTTTTCCCGCCTCCCCTCCCGCCCGATGAAAAAACCCAAGCCTTGATTTTCAAGGCTTTTTTTTGCGCGTTTATCACCTCGGTATTAGTCCTTAGGCGCTGCAAAAGGCCCTCTATAAAAAGGCGTTAATACCAACTTGAGAATGGCGAGAACCCGCGCCTGGACTGAGATTGCAGCAACGGGCGAAGACATTGCCGGCGACATGAATCGGCGAGTCATCGAAGGCAACGAACGTTGTGACAGGTGCAAGGAATCTCGATCATGAAAACTCAAGTCTGGTCAAAATCTGCAATCGCTTTGGCAGTGGTTCTCTCTCTCGGTCTCGCCGGTTGCAGCAGCGGCGGTGGCGGCCATCACAGCAGCTCCGGCAGTTCTGCGCCGGCTAGCGACAGCGCTGCGGGTGGCGCCGGTGGTGGCGGAGATACTGCGGGAACTGGCGGCACTGGAGGCACAGGCGGTACTGATGGAACCGGTGGTACCGGCGGCACGGGTGGTACTGATGGCGGCACTGCGGGCACCGGTGGCACGGGCGGTACCGGTGGCACTGATGGCGGCACCGCGGGCACGGGTGGCACCGGCGGAACCGGTGGTACTGGAGGCACCGGCGGAACCGGTGGCGGCACCGACCCGACCAATCCGACCAACCCTACAGATCCAACCAACCCGACCAATCCTACCGTCCCTACCTTGGTGACCACGACATTGGTGCAAGATGTCGGCACCACCGTCAGCGGCGTCGGCAGCGGCGTTGGCCAGGTCGGCGATTCCCTGAGCACTGTTCCCGTGGTGGGTGGCGTCGTGCAAAGCGTTGCCAACACCACCGGCAATGTCGTCAGCACCTTGGGGGATGGCTTGGGCAACGGCATCGGCAAACTGGCCAGCACACCCAACGGTGTTGGCGTCACGGCGTCATCGGTCGGCGGCGTAGTAGCAGATGTCGGTGATGGCGTATCCGATGTCAGTGGCAAACTGGCCACCGCAACCAGCAGCGTGCCAGTGGTCGGCGGTATCGTCACCAAAGTCGCCCCTTTGCTGGATGGCGTCGGCGAAAAAGTCACCATGCTCGGTGACACCCTGAGCACAGCGACGACGACAGGCCCCCTCGGCGGCTTAACCACCCAGGTCAGTCAGAAACTGGTGCCGGTGATTGCCATGGTTGAAAGCACCACCGACAAGATCGGCAGCGCTACCGGTCTGGGCGCTCCACTCAACGGCGTGATCCAGAAAGTCGGCGGCACCGTTAACGACCTGGGTGGCAAAGTCACCGGCGCTGGCAACGGCAATGCCCTGACCAACACAGTCGGCGGAGCGTTGAGCAATGCCGGCACCGCCGTCGGCAAGGCGGGCGGCCTGGTATCCAACGGTACCGGTGGCGGTTCGGGCGGTGTCGGTGGTGGTCTGGGTGGCACCGGCCTGCTGCAAACCGTCGGCGGCGCGGTGGCCAATGTTGGCAGCGGCTTGAGCACTGGCAACAGCGCACTGGCAGCTCCGGGCGGCACCGTCGTCTCGGTCGGCAACACCGTCGCCTCGCTCAACACGGCTCTGGGTGGTTCGGGCACACCGATCACCGCACCGACCGCAACCCTGGCAACCATCACCAACACCGTCAGTACAGGCATTGCTCCGGTCACGACAGCCGTCACCAGCCTGACGCAAAATGTCGGCGCAGCGACCGGCCTTGGCAGCCCGGTCTCCAGCCTCACCGCACAGGTGGGCGGCGCAGTCAGCAACCTCGGTGGCGGCATCGCCGGTGCCACAAGCAACCCGGTTCTCAGCGCCGTCGGTGGCACCGTCGCCAGCGTGGGTACCACCGTCGGCGCTGTCGGAGGCCTGGTCAACACCGGCGCTGCGGGTGGAGGTACTGGCGCGACAAACCCGGTCACTTCACTGGTCAGTAACGTCGGCGTCACCGTCGGCAATACGGTCAACACTGTCGGCGGCACTGTCGGCGGCGTACTCAACACAGTCACCAGCACCGCTTCCGGCGCTGGCGGCACCGCCACCGGTGGTGGTCTGGGCGGCGTACTCGGTGGTCTGACCGGCGCCCTGGGCGGCAACAAGCGCTAAATTGCACCTGGCCGATTCGACGGCCTCACCTACAGCGCCTACGCTTGGTTGAGGGCGGAAGATTCCCACGAGTCTTCCGCTTTTTTCTTAGGAAAAATCAGCCCGGTGCTGTGATGACCACGGAGTGTCCTATGCGCGTAATGGCGTCTTTGCTGTTCCTCAGCCTCAGTTCCACTGCCCTCGCCGACACCCTGCCGACCTTTCTCAATTCCAACGAAACCATCCGCAACCTGCCCGTGCCCAACCTGCCGGCCGATGCCTATCGCCCGAACGCCGCGCCCGTGCAAGTCCCGGATCCCGGCGCTGCCGCCGCGCAGCCGTTGATGATGAGCACCAAGATCAACCTGAAGACCGTGCAGATCGAAGGCGGCACGATCTACCCGCTCACTGAACTGGCAGAAAACTACAAGCCCCTGATCGGCCGCGAAACCAGCCTCGCCGATCTGATCGAAGCCACGCGCAACATCACCCGCCGTTATCAACAGGACGGCTACCTGTTGTCCTACGCGTTCCTGCCGCAACAGAAATTCGACGACGGCGTTGCGCGGGTGGTGTTGGTGGAAGGTTACGTACGCGACGTACAAGTCGAAGGCGACGTCGGCCGCGTCAGAGGTCTGCTGGATAAATTCATCACCAAAATCCAGGCCGAACGCCCGCTGACCCGCAAGACTTTCGAACGTTACACCACGCTGATGACACGCATCCCCGGCGTCACCATCCAGGCGCAAGTGCCGCCACCGGGCACCACCGACGGCGCCACCACCCTGATCGCCCAGGCCAGCCGCAAGCCGTTCACCAGCACACTCAGCACCACCGAAGACAACCGCAACGGCACGCAGGCGTTGCTCGGTGTCAGCAGCAACTCGCAAACCTCGATGGGCGAACAACTGACCCTCAGCGGCCTGTTCCCGCCAGGTGACGATGACGAACATTACTACCGCGCCGACTACAGCCAATTCCTCGGATCCGAGGGCACACAACTGGCCCTGTCCGCCTCACGCTACCGCGCCGACCCCGGCACCAACCTGCGACTGGACAACGGCCTGGAACTCAAACCGCACCGCGAAAACGATCGCTACTCGATCGGCTTCACCGTTCCCCTGATCGCCGCCTCCAACGAACTGCTAACAGCCGGCTCACGCCTCTACGCCGTCAACGACAAAACCCGCTACAACGTCGTCGGCTACCCACTGAGCGTCGAAGAACGCACCGACATCCGCGCCCTCGCCTTCGAAGGCGACTGGCGCAAAGCCGATGCCAAACAACTGCGCATCCTCAGCGCCGGCCTCTACCAGGGCCTCGACAGCATGGGCGCAAAAACCAACAACACCGCCATCGACCTCGACTTCTTCCGCGCACGACTGTCCGGGGTGCAGAGCGACAAATTCTTCGACAACTGGCAAGGCGTGCTCTCCGCCGCTCTGTACTGGAGCGACGACAGCGTGCCCGACAGCGAACGCGCGGTATTTGGTGGACAGAATTTCGGTCGCGGCTATCCCGATGACCAAGCGTCCGGCGACAAAGGCTGGGGCGTGGCGTACGAGGTCAACTACAGCTACAACCGCGAAGGGAGCTGGGTGCGGATACTGCAACCGTATGTAGTGCTGGATCGCTCGCGCAGCTGGTTCAATCAACTGCCGCTGCAAGCGAACAGCCTGTCCTCGGCGGCGCTGGGATTACGGTTTGGCGATGCCAAGTACTACAACGTTGCCCTGGAAGCGGCCAAAGCGATGTCGGATGAAGCGCTCGATACGTTTAACCGGCGCACGCGATATAGCATCAGCTTCAGTTATCAGCTATGACGCGAGCCCCCTGTAGGAGCTGCCGAAGGCTGCGATCTTTTGATGTTGTTTTCATAAAGCAAGATCAAAAGATCGCAGCCTTCGGCAGCTCCTACAGTTTGGGTTGGAGGCATTCAGGTAGGGAGTGGTTGGATGCATTGGCCCCATCGCGAGCAGGCTCACTCCTACAGTTTGATTGGGTGTGTTCAGGTGGAGATTGGTCGGCTCTCAGGCCGCCTTCGCGAGCAAGCTCAGCTCCTACGAAGATCAAAAGCCGAACGAGCCGTGCTTCTCACCACTCAATAGGCCGAGTGTCAGCTCGCCTGCTTTTGATCTTGATCTCGGAGCCCGTCGGCAGGCTGAGTGGAGGGATTGATCCGGGGTGGGAGCGCAGCGACCGTTTGGCGCAGCCAAACACATCGAGAGGAGGTGCAGCGAAGCAAACCGTAGGCGATGAACCCCGGATCAATCCCGGAGCGAAGGAACCCGAGCCCTAGCGAGGGCCGAACGTCAGGGCAAAGACCTTTGGTTACTTTGGGGCGTTTGCCAAAGTGACCCGCCGTAAGGGCGGAACCGTACTAAGCCCCACCCCCACCAACGGATATACCCCCAAAAACTCACCCCCGCCCAACCCCCCTAGGCTTGGGAAACAAATTATCCAAAGTCTCAAACAACCTCACGTGATAAATCGGCTTGCGAAACAGATCCACCACCTGCAACCGCAGCAAATCACTGACATCCTCCATATCCGCATGCCCCGACATCACAATCACCGGCAAATGCGCCCGCGACGTATGCTCACGCAAGCGCTTGATCAACGACATGCCCGACTCCTCAGGCATGCGCAAATCGGTAATCACCAACGCAATATCCGGATGCCGCGTCAAATGATGCAACGCCAACTTCACCGACGTCGCCGTATGACACACAAACCCCTCACCCTCCAGCAACTCAGCCAGCTCCAGCAACGCATCCTCCTCATCGTCAACCAGAAGCAACTGTTGGCGCGGCAGCGAGGAAGCAGTCATGGGCAATCCCTGAAAAACCGAAAGTAAACCCGAGTGTAGCGCGTCATTCGCCCATCATCGCAATCAGGGCGTCTGCACCGGAGCCGCTGGCGGGGTTCCGCCCAAGGACGTCAGTACACTGCTGAAAATGGCATAGACCTTCGCTCCGATCGGCGTAACGAACACCACGACCACCACAGCAACCATCGCCACCACAATCGCGTACTCGATGGCCGACGCCGCCTCGGTGCTCCCCAGGAACGAGCGCACACGAGCAATCACATATTCAAGCAACATGGCTATTCTCCTTCGCGCCAACCACTGGCCGGACACGGAAAATCCAACAGCCTCGTCAAAGCCTGAGCCCGCTGTTCGTCAGCGCGCACAGGCCATGAAAAAGGAAGAGTGAGTTCGATCAGATACCGGGCTTGGTCTGCGCCGTACCGCCAAGCTTGGTCAGAATGACGTTGAAAATCGCCAGTACCTTATCGCCGACAGGTGTCACAAATACCACGACAACCACGGCGACCATCGCCACAACAATCGCGTATTCGATAGCCGACGCCGCTTCGTCGCTTTTGCAGAATGTCCGGGCATGCGCCCGCAGATAGTCGAGAGTCATACGAAACATACGTCCACTCCTTCGCGCCTTTGGCGCCGATGTCACGCTACAGCGGCAAGGTTCCACCGTGCCATTTGAGCATTGTCAACAAACCCCCTCCCAACAACTGTAAGAACGGATTAATCACAAAGGATTAGTCCATTGGTGATCGGCCGTTTCCTGCTGTTAATTGGCCAACACCCCTACTTTAGTCAGTTATTTGTCTGTCACTAATGGCGTTTTGGCTTGGATCAGCTAGCGTGGAAATAGCGAAATAGTTGAATGTTCATAGCTGCCGGATTGCGAAATCTCTCGTTGAAAAATGCGGTGGGTCGTGCAGCAGGAAAGGGAGAGCCGTCATGAACAGTCGCGTCACCATGGGCCTTGCAGCAGTGTTGTTGCTCGGCGCCGTTTTTGTCGGTTACTGGGGGCTGGTGCTCAGCCGTCAACCGGCACCTGTTGCCGAGGCGCCAGCCGCGCCGAACGTCACCGTTGAAAAAACTGTCGCGATCGCCGAAGACCAGACCCGCCAACCGGTGGTGGTGCTGCTCCACGACGTGCCACCGTTTTCGCCACTGACCGCCGCCGACGTCACCGTCGAAAAACTGCGCAGCGCCCCGGCCGGCAGCTTAAGCAGCGTCGATCAAGCGGTCGGCCGCACACCGTGGCGGCACCTCAGCGCCGGCACCTGGCTGAATGATGAAAGCTTCTCCGCCGGTGGCTCACTGGCACGCATGATCCACAGCGATGAACGCGCGCTGACCGTGGCCGTCGACGAAGTCATCAGCGCTGCCGGGCAATTGCTTCCCGGTGACTACGTCGATGTCCTCCTCTACCTGCGCCAGGACGGCAGCAACTTGCAGCAGTCGGCGCAGATTGTTTTGCCAGCCATGCGCGTGCTTGGCGTCGGTGATCAATACGGCCTGACCAACGATGGCCAACCCGCCTCCCCCGCGCTGAGTGCCGACGAAAAAATCAAACAGGATCAGCGCCGCATCGCCGCGCGCACCGTGGTGTTGGCGGTACCGGAACAACTGCTCAGCCGGATGATGCTCGCCACCCAGGTCGGCACCCTGCGCCTGGCCGTGCGCAGCAGTGAAGAACAACGTCTGGCGAAATACTGGGCCGGCGAAAGTCAGGCGCCCGCCCACATCGATAACGCCAACAGTCAACTCTTCCAGTTCACCCAACTGGCCCTCGGCGCGGCGCCAAAAGTGCCGTCCAGCGGTGGCTCCGGCGCCGTTGCACGGCCGGCGGTGGAGATCATTCGCGGCAACCAGATCACTCAACAAACCCCATGATTGCGCAAGGATCCAAGTGCATGCCGAGTCGTTGCTGGCCGACCTTAAAACCAATGCTGCAGGCCATGTTGTTGATGGGCCTGTCGATGGACGCCGTGTGGGCGGCCACCGGTAATTGCTCGGCACTCGGGCGCATGCCGCCGGTGATCGAGATCGGCGAGGGCTTTCAACAGGATGTGCAATCACCGGTGGCGATCACGCGGCTGGCGATTGGCGATCCGAAAATCGCTGACGTGCACGCCAACGGCAGTTCGTCTTTTCTGCTCACCGGCGTCGCGCCCGGCGCCACCAGCCTGATGGTCTGGACGTCGTGCTCCAGCGAACCGCGCCAAAGCATGGTGTTCGTGCAAGGCGCCGCCACCGCTGCACTCACCGGCGCCAGCCTGCCGCCGTCAGAAGATCCGACCTTGCCGTCGCAAGTGCAGACCGACATTCGTTTCGTCGAAGTCAGCCGCACCAAACTCAAGGAAGCCACCGCCTCGTTGATCGGTGTGCGCGGCAACTTCCTGTTCGGCTCGCCCGGCACATTGCCGAATATTGATGGTGTGCCGCAGCCACGCTTGCCGGTGAACAACGGCCTGTTCAACTTCTCGTGGATCGGCGGCAAGACCATGGCGATCATCAATGCGCTGGAAGGCAGCGGCTTCGCTTACACCCTCGCGCGGCCAAGTCTGGTGGCGCTGAGCGGGCAAAGCGCAAGCTTCCTTGCTGGCGGCGAAATCCCGATTCCGGTGCCCAGCTCCGGCAGCGACACAGTGACCATCGAATACAAGGAATTCGGTATTCGTCTGACGCTGACGCCGACCGTGATCGACCGTAATCGCGTCACCCTCAAAGTCGCACCAGAAGTCAGCGAACTGGATTACGCCAACGCTATCAACATCGGCGGCACGCCAGTGCCCGCGCTGACCGTGCGCCGCACTGACACCAGCGTGTCGCTGGCCGACGGCGAAAGTTTCGTCATCAGCGGTTTGATCAGCACCACCAACACTTCGCAGGTGAACAAGTTTCCGGGCCTGGGCGACATCCCGGTGCTGGGCGCGTTTTTCCGTGATTCGCAGATCAAACGCGAAGAGCGCGAACTGCTGATGATCGTCACCCCGCACTTGGTGCAGCCGCTGGCCGCCGACGCGCAACTGCCGTCGTTGCCGGGGGAAAAACTGCGCAACTACGACCCGAATTTCTATCGCATGTTCTTCCTCGAAAACGGCAACTTCGACAAGCGCAGCGGGTTGTCCCAATGAGCCAGAGCCTGAGCCAGACGTTCCTCGCCATCACCCGCAACAGCACCGATCTGGAATGGCTGCAAAGCGCCCTCGCGCCGCTCGGCCAAGTGGTCAGCGCCGGTGGCGGCAGCCTCGACGAATTGCTCGCGCTGGTCGATGTCACCTTCGCCAATCTGGTGTTTGTCGGCCTCGATCGCGAACACGTCGTGGCGCAGAGCGCGATGATCGAAGGTGCGCTGGAAGCCAAACCGATGCTAGCGATCGTCGCCCTCGGCGATGGCATGGACAATCAACTGGTGCTGAATGCGATGCGCGCCGGTGCTCGGGATTTCGTCGCCTACGGTTCGCGCTCCAGCGAAGTCGCAGGATTGGTGCGGCGCCTGAGCAAACGTCTGCCGCCGGTGGCACCGAACACGCAACTGGGTGGCCTGACCGTGATGTATGGCGTGCAGAGCAGCTCCGACGGCGCACTGTTGGCCAATCACATGGCGATGGTCGTGCAAAAGAGCGGTCAGCAAACCTTGCTCCTCGACCTCGGTCTGCCCCGTGGTGACAGCCTCGCGTTGCTGGGGCTGGAGAGCTCGTTCCACTTCGGCGACGCTCTGCGCCATCTAAGACGCCTCGACGCGACGCTGATCGACAGCGCTTTCACCAGCGCCGAAGCCGGGCTGCGTATCCTCGCTTACGCCAGCAGTGACGAGCCGCTCGAAACCACCAGCGCCGCCGAATTGTTCATGCTCCTCAGCGCCCTGCGTCAGCACTTCCAGCACATCGTCGTCAACCTCACCGGGCAAGCCGACAGCGAAGCCTTGCGCACTTTTGTCAGCCATTGCGACAAGCTGCTCTGGTACACCGATCAGAACGTGCTCAACTGCCGACGCAACCTCGCCGTGCTCAATAACTGGCGCGAGAAAGGCATGAAACTCGACCACGGCCGACTGCTGATCGACCGCTATTTAAGCAACGTCGCGCCGGATGCGGAAACCCTCGGCAAGACCTACAACCTGGAAGTTATCGCGGTTCTGGCGGCCAACGCCGAAGTCCGTCTCAACGCGAAAAATCAGGGTGTCAGCCTGTTCGAACTGGCGCCGCGAGAAAAACTCACGCAAAGCCTGCGCGCCCTCGGCGAACGTCTGGCGAAACGCTCCGAAGGGCTGGCGAAACCGAAAGTCACCTGGTTCGGGCGTCTGCGAGGCAACACATGAGTAGCGAAAAACTCTTCGGCTCACCGCAACGCGGGGCGGTGGGCAACACCGACCACGAAGGCCTGAAACTGGTGCTGCACCGCTACATCATCGATGCCATCGAAGAGTCGGGAAAAAACCTGCTGGAGGGTTCGCGCCAGCAACTCGCGCAATTCGTCACCGACAAAGTCGCCGAATACATCGCCCGTTTGCACCTGGCGATCTCGCGTTATGAGATGGAGCGGCTGGGCGAAGAAATCGTCGACGAGCTCACCGGGTTCGGCCCGCTGGAAGTGCTGCTGCGCGATCCAACGGTGACGGAAATTCTGGTCAACGGCCCGCACCGGGTGTTCATCGAACGCGACGGCGTGCTGCATCAAAGTGACCTGCGTTTTATCGATGCGCATCACGTTGAACGGGTGATGCAGCGGATTCTCGCGCCGCTCGGTCGGCGTCTTGATGAGTCGTCGCCAATGGTCGATGCGCGCCTGCCGGATGGCAGCCGGGTCAACGCGATCATTCCGCCAATTGCCCTCGACGGCCCGTGCCTGTCGATTCGGAAATTTCGAAAGGACATGCTGAAAAGCAGCGACCTGATGGCCATGCAAACCATCGATCTGCAGATCTTCGAATTCCTCCAGGACGCGGTCGGCAAGCGCTGCAACATTCTCATCAGCGGCGGTACCGGCACCGGCAAAACCACGCTGCTGAACATCCTCAGCCAATTGATCAACCCGCACGAACGCCTGGTGACCATCGAAGACGTCGCCGAATTGCAGCTCGGCCACCCGCACGTGGTGCGTCTGGAAACCCGTCCGCCGAATGCCGAGGGCCACGGCGAAGTGAAGGCCAGCGACCTGATTCGCAACGCCCTGCGGATGCGCCCCGACCGCATCATCCTCGGCGAGATTCGCGGCGTCGAAGTGGTCGATGTGTTGACCGCGATGAACACTGGCCACGACGGTTCGATGAGCACCGTCCACGCCAACAATGCGCAGGATGCGCTGCTGCGTCTGGAGACGCTGGTCGGCCTGACCGGTCGCGCCATCGCCGAACGCACGTTGCGCCAGATGATCTGCGCGGCGCTCGACGTGATCATCCAGTTGACCCGCATGCCCGACGGTCGCCGCTGCGTCAGCGAAGTGGTGGAAGTGGTCGGCATCCGCGAAGACGTCTACGTCACCAACACCCTGTTCCGCCTCGACCGCCGCACCGGTTTCGGCTTCCTCCGCGAAGCGGTCAATCCGGCGGGCGACAAGTTGCGCCACGAGACTCATCTGGGCTGACGGCAAGGAGCACGGAGCATGCTGGGACCGGTCATTCTCATCACCTTGTGTCTGGTTTTGCTCGGGCTGTCGATCCGTTTGTTTCTGCACGGCATACGCAAAACCGCCAACGAAAAAGTCCTCGGTCGACTGGCCGCCGGGCAACCGCAACTGGCTGAAGAAAAACCGAAATGGGTGGGCCTTGAGCGGATGTTTTTGCGCGCAGGTTTAGGCCGTCCGACCGAGCGTTTTGGTTTGTGGATGAGCCTGTGGGCGGTCTCCATTGGTCTCGGTTATCTGCTGTTCGACTGGGTTGGTTTGCTGGTGATGCTGGTCGCCCCGCCGCTGATTTTGCGGCTGTACATCGCCTTCCTTTATCGACGCCGAATCAAACGCATGATCGAGCAACTGCCGCAGTTACTCGATCACACCGTGCGCAGTTTGAAGTCCGGGCGCACCTTGAGCGACGCGGTCATGGGCGGCATCGAAGCCAGTGATGATCCGCTGAAAAAAGCCATGGGCCGGGTGCAGCGCAACGTACAACTGGGGGTCAATCTGCCTGACGCCGTCAGCGACTTTGCCGAGCTGTACGAGCAGGACGAACTGCGCATGTTCGCCCTCGGCCTGAAGGTCAATCACCGCTACGGTGGCAACGCCAGCGAGCTGCTGGAGAACCTGATCAAACTGATCCGCGAGCGCGATCAGGGCGCCCGCCAATTGCGCGCCCTCACCGGTGAAACGCGGATGACCGCGTGGGTGCTTGGCTCGCTGCCGATCATCCTCGTCAGCTATTTCATGCTGACCAATCCCGGTTACATGCTCGGCATGTGGCACGACTCGGGCGGCCACACCATGTTGATCATCGCAGCGCTGTTGCAAGTGTTCGGATGCCTGGCGCTGTGGCGCATGTTGCGGAGTGTTTGACATGCTCTATCTCGCCGCCCTGATGTTATTGCTTGGCGCCATGCTGTTGGTGGTCAACCACTTGCTCACCGAGCGTCGCCGCGTGCGCCAGGTCAACCAGCGTTTGCAGGGGCATCTGGTGCGCGAAAACCGCTTCGGCACTTGGTTGCGCGCGTTCGGCAACACGCGATTTGGCCGGCGCTCGGTGAGCATCGACAGCGAAACCCAGATCCTGCTCAGCCGCATTGGCTGGCGCCGCGCCAACGAGCGCGCGCTGTTCGCCGCCTGCCAGATCGGTACGCCGTTGCTGACCTTAGGGCTGGCGATTTTTTTACAGGAAGTTTTTTTCCCCCACGCCGACAACCGCTGGATCATGCCGATGCTCGCCGCCGGCGCCGGTTACCTGTTGCCCAAACGCCTGCTCGCCTACGCGGCCGGGCGTCGGCAGAAAATCATCTCGGTGGAAATTTCCACGTTCATTCCGCTGCTGCGCATCCTCTTCGAATCCGGCATGGCCGTGGAGCAGGCACTGCGCGTGCTGAGCATCGAGGGGCAAAAACTGCTGCCGGAACTGACCAGCGAGCTGCGCCTGATCCTCGTCCGGGTCGACTCCGGACTGGAGCTCGGTCAGGAGCTGAACAAAGCCGCGGTGATGCTCGCCGTCGACGAATTCACCGACACCTGCGTGATCCTTCAACAACTGATCCAACAGGGCGGCGGCGCGATGAAATCGCTGCTTGCGCTCAAACAACTGCTGGATGACCGGCGCCTGACACGCTTGCAGGAATACATCTCGAAGATGTCGGCAAAAATGTCGGTGGTGATGATGTTGTTCCTGTTCCCGGCGCTGCTGATCGTCCTCGCCGGCCCCGGCTTCACTGCGATTACCCGGGCGTTTGCATCCTGAATCCGACTCATGGAGCGTGTTTGATGAAAGTACTGATAGTCATCGCCAGTCTGCTGCTGCTCGGCGGTTGCGCCACCAACGGCCAGGCGCCGTGGACGTCGCTGCTGTCGCCGTCCAGTTGCAGCAAACTGTCCTCGGAACAGGAACTGGCGCTGAACCTGGCGGACGACCTGGCCAACGACGGCAAACTGCACGCCAGCCTCGCCAACCTCGAAAGCCTGCCGGACAACCTCAGCGAAGTGCGTCTGCGCAAAGCCAAGGTCTATCGCCTGCTCGGCCGCAGCGAAGCCGAACCGCTTTACCGCAGCCTCGTCGGCGGCTGCCTGACCGCCGAAGCCGAACACGGCCTCGGCCAACTCTATGCCGCGCGCGGCGACAACGGCCAGGCCCAGGCGCACCTGCAACGCGCCGTGCGCCTGGCGCCCACCGACGAAAAAATCCGCAACGACCTGGGCGTGGTCTACCTCAACCAACTGCGCCTGAACGACGCCAGCTTCGAATTCCTCACCGCCCTCGAACTCAAGCAAAACAACCAACTGGCGGCGCAGAACCTGGTCACCTTACTGCTCTACCAGAACAACTGGCCGCAAGCCGCCGAAATCGTCAGCCGCGCCAAACTGACCCCGGATCAATTCACCGAAGCCCAGGAACGCGCGGAAAAACTCAAAGCCCCGGTCAAAGCCAAACCCGCGGCCAGCAACCAGGTCGCGGTCGTCGCCGACCCACTGCCGTCCTCGATCAAATAAGGAGACAGCCATGAACCCCGTCAAAGGCCTGTGCTACCTGACCCTGCTCAGCCTGCCCCTCAGCGCCCACGCCATCGACGCCGGCCCCGCCTCGGCGCAACAACAGGAAACCGAAGGCTGGCTCGTCCTGCAAAGCCGCAACCAGGCCGCCTCGAAAAACCCACAACCGGCGACCGCCACTGAGCGCGAACTGGCGATGCAGCGCTGGATCAAAAAATACAAATACGAAATCCCGGATTTGTATGACCCGGATGCGGGCGGGAAAATTGAGACCAAAAATTAGAAGCGGGGTGACCATCCGAACGCTTTCGCGAGCAAGCCCGCTCCCACACTTGATCGCATTCCATCTGAAAGAACCCGGTCAACTGTGGGAGCGAGCCTGCTCGCGAAGAACGATGACACGGTCTTACGCCTGTGGGTCAACCCGATCCAGCGCACGATTCACCGTCAGTTCAGCAAGCATCACAATCTGCTGAATCGCCAACGCCGTACTCCTCTGCAAACCACTCAACTCATTCGCAAAATTACTCGCCATGGCACTCGCCGAGGCCAGTGATTCGCATGCGTGGGCGAGCAGGCTTTCGCTATCGACATTGGGATGGACGAGAAACATCGTGCTGGGTTGGTAGGCTTTTTCGGGTGTTGGGCTGAGGTAGAAATCGAGTGCGCGTTTAATGGCTTCGCGGTTTTTGATTTGATCGTCGGCGCGGATGGCTTCGGCGAGTGGGGTGGTGACGTCGTGCGGGGGATCGGGAATCAGTTTGTCCATGAAAAGCTCCTACTTCCTAGTGAGAGCCAACTCTTGCCGTTTCCACACGACAAAAGGTGGCAGCTGTACGCAGGGTGGAAAACCGATAAGTAGGCAACCGGCCAGACCAAAGTCTGCCCACGCACAGCCGCCGCGACACAGTTTGCAGACGAAAGAAGACGCCGACAATGATTACGGTAGCGATGCAATGCATCTACTTGATACAGGTTTCCACACCTGGTCGCTGAATTGGCAGCGACAGGCAGAGACTAGAGCGCGCGCGTCCGACGGACAACCTGAAAACCCTGTGGGAACGTTCGACAAATTTCACACACTTTTAAACAACCAAAAGCAAACCCTCACCCTAGCCCTCTCCCGGAGGGAGAGGGGACTGATCAAGGTGTTTGGGCAAGTTACGCCGACGTGAAATACCGAGCCGAACTTGAGTTTTAAAGCTTGGATCAAAAGCCCCTCACCCTAGCCCTCTCCCAGAGGGAGAGGGGACTGACCCGGGTGTTTGGGCAAGGTACGCCGACGTGGGATACCGAGCCGAACTTGAGTTTTAAAGCTTGGATCAAAAGCCCCTCACCCTAGCCCTCTCCCAGAGGGAGAGGGGACTGACCGAGGTGTTTGGGCAAGGTACGCCGACGTGGGATACCGAGTTGAACTCAAGTTTTGAAAAGCCCAAAAATCGGCCCCCTCTCCCTCGGGAGAGGGCTGGGGTGAGGGGCGAATCCAACGAAGATCAAAAGATCGCAGCCTTCGGCAGCTCCTACATGAAATCGCGGCGATCCACGCCAACCACTAGGCCGAGTGTCAGCTCGCCTGCTTTTGATTTTGATCTTAGAGCCCGTCGGGAGGCTGAGCGGGAGGGATTCATACGGGGAAAGCATCGAGAGGAGGTGCAGCGAAGCAAACCGTAGGCGATGCCCCCGGATGAACCCGGAGCGAAGGAACCCGAGCCTTAGCGAGGGCCGGACGTCAGGGCAAAGACCTTTGGTTACTTTGGGGCGTTTGCCAAAGTGACCCGCCGTAAGGGCGGAACCCTAATCCGCCATCACACAAATACCGGATATACACCCATCAATGCGCCGTAACCCGCCCCCGCCCCGCACCGCCGCCAGGCGAAAGCGCCAACGCCAACTGCGTCCGATTATGCATATGCGTCAACCTTAAAACCTGCGAAACATAAAGCTTCACCGTGTTCTCGGTAATCCCCAACTCACAAGCAATCTGATAATTCGTCTGCCCCTTCCCCACCAACCGCGCCACATCCAACTGCCGTGGCGACAACTGATTGAAAATCTCCGGCATCTCCGCCGCCTCAACCTCCCCACCCAACCTATCCCGCACCACCGTCGCAGGACTACGCCGAACCTTATCCAGATCCTGATAAAGGTCATCAATCGACTCAGACAAAAACTGCAACTTCTGATTCAAATGCCCAAGCTGCACATTCTTGTGCCGCTCCTGCAACGCCAACTCCTGACGCTGCAAACCCTCCAGCAACTCCGCCAGATCAATCGGCTTCTGATAATAATCAGCAATCCCCGCGCGCAACGCCTTGATCACGTCCTGCTTGTCCGCGCGCCCGGTCAACATGATCGCCTCGAACGCCCGCTGCTTGCCGGCCAGGCGCTGCAACGCCTGCACCAGTTCAATGCCGTCCATCCCCGGCATGTGCAGGTCGCACAACACCAGACCAATCTGCGCGTCTTCAGTAAAA
Source organism: Pseudomonas sp. NPDC088885 (assembly GCF_044750025.1). Classification (NCBI taxonomy): domain Bacteria; kingdom Pseudomonadati; phylum Pseudomonadota; class Gammaproteobacteria; order Pseudomonadales; family Pseudomonadaceae; genus Pseudomonas; species Pseudomonas sp. NPDC088885. Next base: position 52,285 of record NZ_JBIVJB010000024.1, read on the forward strand.
CGCTCGATCGCCTCTTGGCTGGAAACGCAGGGGACGCAGCGATAACCGCTGGACTCGAGAAACTCGCACAACTCCTCGACAATCAAGGGTTGATCATCAACCACGAGGACTTTTACCGCAGACGTAAGCTTGTTCACGTGCCACTCCATGCCCTAGGCCAAAGCTGACCATTCCTGTACTGACAGCCCTTGGCTGTATAACCAGCTCCTTTGAAAGTAGACGTACTTTCCGACTATGTACATAGAACTAGTGGCACCCGGCGACTAGTGGATCCAATAGAAAGCCAGCCCCGTGCCGAGCAGCACAAACGGCGCAAATGGCAGCTTTTTTGACGATCCCGGGCCCAAATATCGAAGACGATCTCTAAGCCCTTGACTCATATGCAGCCAGACTCTTGGCGCGAGCAGCAGCCAGAGCACGCTGGCGATACCGGCGCCGATAAATGTCCAAAGAACGAAAATACCGTCCGTCGCAAGGCCCAGAGCTGTCATTAGTTTCACATCACCGGCGCCCATGCGGCCCATCAAATAACCCGGCAGGGTGAACGCCAACGCCAACAAAACCGCCCAGCCGCCCTGCCCGGCCTGAGCACCCAGCCAGGTGCTGCCGGTGGCCAATAAAAACCCCAGCGCCAATGCACCGACACCGACGGTCAAGAGATTGGTGATGCGCCGCTGCCGGGCGTCCTGAGCGGCGCAAACCAGCAGCCATACGAGAAGGATAAAACTCTGCATCCGGTAAAAACCGTCCGTTTTTGCTGAATGATTCTATGCTGATACTACGCAGTGACTGTCAGGGTAGACGCACTCATGAAAAACGGCTTTCGGAAGTCGCAAAAAGGTGCGGTGGCGATTGAATTCGCCCTGGTGTTCGTGATCTTTTTTGCAGTGTTTTACGGCTTGATCAGCTACAGCCTGCCGTTCGTGATGATGCAATCATTCAATCAGGCCACAGCTGAAGCCGTGCGCCGTAGCGTCGCCATTGACCCGACGACGCCCGGTTATGCGACGGCGGTCGTCAATGCTGCGAATGCAGCGCTGACTCAACAATTGTCTTGGGTGCCGTCGTCGTTCAATTTAGTGATTGGCACCGATACCAGCGCGGTTTTCGACAGCACTAAAGGTCTCAACGGCACGCTCACCGTCAGCGTCAATTACCCGGTCAGCAAACTCAATCAGGTGCTGCCGTTTCTGGTGCTGCCGGGGGTTGGCACCGTGCCCAGCCTGCCGACCAATCTGACCGCCCAATCGAGTCTGCAATTTTGACGGCGGGCGATAAACTCTTCGGGCGGTTGCTCAAGCGTTCAGCGGTCGTCGCTCACGAACCGCTGGAGCCTCTGGTCTCGCCGATGCTGGGCCTGCACATTCATCTCGACGATGACGGCGCGGTATTGCAGATGGCCGGGCCGTTGCGCCATGTGCTCGAACAACAGAAACCTCATGCTCAACCGTTGCCGCTGAGCGACTACTTGCTCGCCCACAGTTGCCTGGCCATCGAGGGCCAGCCGAGTGATTGGCAAGGGCAACTGCTCGATCTCGACTTCGCCTGTCTCGGCGATCAGGTGCTGCATTTGCGCGGCTGGGCGCAGCGCTGGGGCAACGGCTGGCTGTTGCAGTTGATGGACATCGCCGACTTGCTCATCGAACGCCAGCAAGCGCGTCACCACGACGCCTGCCAAGTCATCGCCGGGCAAATCGGCGAACAATTGCGCAACTGCGGCCCGTTGCGTCTGCCGACGATTGTCAGCGAACAACTGCAAGTCATCGCCCAGCGCTGGCACATCCCTTGTCTGGCATTGGCGCTGCTCGATGAACAGGAACAGGGCTGGCAAATCTATCGACAGTTCCAGGCCCATGACGCGCCGACGCTGTGGCACGACGGTCAACGACTGGGCACGCCGCTGGACAGTTTGAACGGCACCGCGCCGCAGCGACTCGATGCGCACCACGGCCTCAACGAACATTCGCGGGTGCAGATTATCTTCGGCAACGCTGACGGTTTTGCCGTGCCCTACAGCGATGATCGCGGCGTGGTCGCATGGCTGCTCTGCGGTTTTTACGACGTTGATCACGCCGCGCCCTATCTGACCGTGCGCGACTGGATGTGGCTGGCGAGTTCACTGGCGGCGCCGTTGCTCGGGCGTCTGCGCGAGCAGCAACATCATCGCCAGCACGAACGTCTGGAATCCCTACAGACTTTGCTCGGCACCGGTTGGTGGGAAATCCCCGGCGTCGGCGATGAAGTGCAATTGGCGCCGTCATTGGCGACCGCCCTGCATCTGCAGGCGACACGATTGACCCAGGAAGAATGGCTGACGCAGATCCATCCTGCCGATCGCGAGGAAATGCGCAGCGGTCTGCACGCCCTGCAACAACACGGCGAGCCGCTGACCTTGAGCGTGCGTCTGCACCCTGCGGATAACGAGCAAGCGCCGACGTGGTTTCGCGTGCAAGGACAAGTCACCGGCAGCGCCGAACACCGGCGGCTGGTCGGTTTCATGCTCGACATCAGCGACATCAAAAACCAGCAACAACTGGCCGCCGCCGCCCATGCGCGGCTGGACAATCTGATCGCCAGTTCACCGGCGGTTATTTACGTGCAGCATTACGCCGAAGGTGCGCTGCAACCGGCGTTTTTCAGCGCCAGCCTGCAACCGCTGCTCGGTTTGCGTCTGGAGGATTGCACGGCGGCGGCGCTGATCGAGCGCCTGCATCCGGAAGATCGCGAGGTGTATTTCCAGCGTACTCGGCAGTTGCTGCGCGAAGGTTCGGTGCGTGCGCGTTATCGATTGCGTGACAGCCGTGGCGACTATCACTGGCTGCTCGACGAGGCCAAACTGCTGCGCAACGACCTCGGTTTGCCGGTCGAAGCTGTTGGCCTGTGGCTGGATGTCACCGATGCGACGCTGGCCGCTGAGCGGATCAAACAAAGCGAAGAGCGCTACCGGATTCTTGTCGAAGATTCACCGGCGATGATCTGCCGCTATCGTCCGGATCTGACCCTGACTTTCGGCAACCGGCCACTGGCTAACTATCTGGAATGCACGCCGGAGCAATTGCCGGGCATCGATCTGGGCACCTGGATGTCCGACGAGCAGCGCGCCGCGTTCGTCCAGCGCCTGACGCTGCTGACCCCGGACAACCCGGTGAGCACCGCCGAAATCAGCCTGCAATTGCCTGGCCGCGAACATGCCTGGTGGGTGTGGTCGGATCGCGGTGTGTTCGATGAGCGCGGGCAGTTGATCGAAGTGCAAGCGGTGGGTCGCGACAACACCGAAGTGCGCCGCTCGCAGCAGCAGCTCACGCAGAGCGCAAAAATGGCCACCCTCGGCGAGATGGCCACGGGGCTCGCCCACGAAATCAATCAGCCGCTGAACGTGATGCGCATGGCTATCGTCAACGTGCTCAAGCGCTTGAGTAATGGCGATGTGCAGGTCGATTACCTGACCGACAAACTCAACCGCATTGACGCGCAGGTGCAGCGTGCGGCCAAGGTTGTCGATCACATGCGCGTGTTCGGCCGCCGTTCGGAGATCGAGCAGCAACTGTTCAATCCGGCGTCGGCCATCGAAGGCACGTTGTCACTGTTGGCTGAAGGCATGCGCGGTAAAGGCGTGGATCTGCGCATCAGCGACACCGGTTTTCAGGTGCAGGTGCGCGGTTATGTCGATCAACTGGAGCAGGTGTTGATCAACCTGATGGTCAACGCCCGCGATGCGTTGTTGAGCAAGCGTGAGAAGGATTCGAGCTTCAAACCGTGGATTTCGATTTATGCCGAGCGTGATGATGAGAAGGTCAGGCTGTGGGTCGAGGACAACGGTGGCGGCATTGACCCGCGTTTGCTCGAGCGGATTTTCGAGCCGTTTTTTACCACCAAACCGATTGGTGTCGGCACAGGGTTAGGGCTGTCGGTGAGTTACGGGATTATCGACAACATGGGCGGGCTTTTGAGCGTGCGCAACTCGGTCGAGGGCGCGCGGTTTTGTATTGAACTGCCGATTGCGGCGGACGATTAGATGACTAGATAGGCTTTGCCGGTTTGCCCGCAGGTCATGTTGGCGCCGACGTCGACGTCCATCAGGTTGATGCCGAGGCTTTTTAGCAGGTTGTTGAGTAAGGGGTCGAGGATCGGCGCCAGCAATCCGGTGACCACTGGCAATAAACGATTAGTGACATCGCTGATCAGCGAAGCGACCCCGGTCACGATGGAGCCCAACGGATTGCTGCCGAGCGGCTTGTAGACAATCAGATTAACCCCCGCCAGCGTGTTCGACAGGCTGTTGACGATGTTGGTGGTTGGCACTGCCGCCTGAATGCTCGGCGGCAATTTCAGGTTGGCCGGGGTGGCGAACGGTGTGGCGCTGGAGAAGACCAAATCTTGCGAGTTTTGCGCGACGCTGGTGTCGAGCATGATGCCGATGCCGCCAGCGCCGAATTTGACGTGACTGTTCGCATCGCAGCCGAACAATCCGTAGCAAGTCTCGATCCCCAAATCAATCAGTGCCAACGGTGCCACGGTGGGTTCAGCGGCAGAAGAAAAGGCATTGGTCGAATCGATTGTTCCAAGTTTGAGGTCGGCAATTGACGTGACGGTGTGGGCCGTCAGGCTCTTGGTTCCAGTCGTACCCGTCGGGCAACTGTAATCGGTGACGTAGCTCTTCGCTCCACCTACATCCAGGCTGATATCGATTCTTGGCGACGGCAACAGTCTTGGAGCCAATTGCTCGCAACCCGCACCGAGCAGACATAGAACCGAATTGAGTGTGGCTGCCAGATCCAGGTGCAGCAATGCATTGAGCGTCGGCGTCAATGCACCGACTAGCCCAAGCACGGCGTTGGTCAGCCCGCTGACCCCGCTTAACACCGGTAAATTCACCGAGACCAGCGTGCGAATTTGCGCAGTGCGCACATAAATCCGGTTCGCCCCCAGCGGATCGACCTTGGCCAGCGCCGGATCACCAATCGCAGAAAACTGCGGCGGCTCGATCACCTTCACTTTCACCGTGACATTCGCCAGCCCCAACACGCTGATCGGCAACGTCGCCGCCACCGCGCTTTTGCTGTTGGCCAGTTGAATCACGCCCTGCACCAGTTGCAGCAATTGCAGATTGGCGTCGAGCCCCGCCGCCGTGGTGCCGGTCTGCAATTGCAGAATATTGCCAAGTTTGACCGGCGCCGCGTTGATCGCCGCCACCTGCAACTGGCCCAGCGCGGTGATCACCTCTGCCGTGGCGCCGTTAAGTTGCACCACCGTCGCGGCGGCCTGAATCAGTTGGGTGACCGTGGCCTGGGTGTTGAGCAACTGCGTGTAATTGCCGGCGGCGACATTGAGGTTGATCGCCAATTGGTTGAGGTAGCTGAGCAGGTTGATATCGGTTTTGAGCAAGCCGTCCCAGCCCAGCGCCGTGAGGTTGACGTTGCCGCCGAGCAGCCCGGAAAACAGCGGATTGAGGATGTTCGATTGCGCGGTATTGATCGTGGCCAAGGTGCTGCGAATGTTCAGTTGGGCGATGGTCGGCTGGGGTTTCGCGGCGACGGCCGTGGCGTTGAGCGTGGTGTTGAGGCTGACCGCCGTGCCGCTGAATAACGCCTGCACGCCGCCGGCAAAACTGGTGGTGAGGGTGTGACTGCCGACTACGCGCACCGCTGCCGCTTGCGTGGCATCCGCGGTAAACGAGCGCAATCCGGTCGCGGCCGTGACTAATGAACCACAGGTAGTGGCGAGGGTGTTGTTGGCATCGACGGTAAAACCATTACGCACCGCGCTTTGCCCGGCGTAAGTGGCAGCGGTCAAACCGGGCAGACAGTTGCCGCCACGGCTCACCGCTTCCAGCGCGGCGTTATCCACCACCCGCTGCAATTTGCGCTGCTCCATGTACAAGCGCCCGGTGTCGACCACCAACAGCATCGCCACCAGCGCCACACTCAGCGTGGCAGCCGCCATCAACCCGATCGCCCCGCGTTGCCGGGCCGGGCCATTGAACTGCGAACGAGGCGACATGGCGCACTCCTTTGCCGGCGCACTGCCGAGCGCTACCTCCATTGATGCGATTGAGTGTAGACGCCGCCGAGCAACACTGCTGGCAACACGCCAGCGCACACAGCACAAAACCTGTAGGAGCCGAGCTTGCTCGCGAAAGCGGTGGGTCATTCAGCATTGATCTGTCTGACACACCGTCTTCGCGAGCAAGCTCTGCTCCTACAATGACCGAGGTGCGCACAAATTCTGTGAACACCCCAAAAACCTGTGGGAGCGGGCTTGCTCGCGAAAGCGAACTGTCTGCCAAATCAATGTTGAATGTGCCGGCCTCTTCGCGGGCAAGCCCGGCTCCCACAATGACCGAGGTGCCTACAAATTCTGTGAACACCCCAAAAACCTGTGGGAGCGAGCTTGCTCGCGAAAGCGGACTGTCTGCCACATCAACGTTGGATGTGCCGCCCTCTTCGCGGGCAAGCCCGGCTCCCACAATGACCGAGGTGCCTACAAATCCTGTGAACACCCCAAAAACCTGTGGGAGCGAGCTTGCTCGCGAAAGCGAACTGTCTGCCAAATCAATGTTGAATGTGCCGGCCTCTTCGCGGGCAAGCCCGTCTCCCACAATGACCGAGGTGCCCACAATTCTTCTGAACACCATAAAAACCTGTAGGAGCCGAGCTTGCTCGCGAAAGCGGTGGGTCATTCAGCATTGATCTGTCTGACACACCGTCTTCGCGAGCAAGCTCTGCTCCTACAATGACCGAGGTGCGCACAAATTCTGTGAACACCCCAAAAACCTGTGGGAGCGGGCTT
>NZ_JBIVJB010000024.1:59169-67805 GCF_044750025.1 Pseudomonas sp. NPDC088885
CGTCTTCGCGAGCAAGCTCTGCTCCTACAATGACCGAGGTGCGCACAAATTCTGTGAACACCCCAAAAACCTGTGGGAGCGGGCTTGCTCGCGAAAGCGGACTGTGTGCCACATTAATGTTGAAAGTGCCGGCCTCTTCGCGGGCAAGCCCGGCTCCTACATTGACCGAGGTGCGCACAAATTCTGTGAACACCCCAAAAACCTGTGGGAGCGGGCTTGCTCGCGAAAGCGACGGGTCATTCAGCATTTATCTGCCTGACCTACCGTCTTCGCGAGCAAGCTCGGCTCCCACAGGGATTGGGATTTCAGCGCGGTGGGTAGTTGGCGAGGATTCGGGTGACGGTTTCGCGGATGGCGTTGCTGCGATCTTCCGGATTCGGTTTGCTGGCGAGCATTTGCTCGTCGCTGCCGCGCCACACCAGTTTGCCGTCCTTGCCGTCGAGCAAGTCGATCTGGATGGTCGCGACTTTGTAGGTGATGTTGCGTGTTTCGTTGTACATCGGCGCGCCCCAGTAGCCATTCCACGGGCCACCCCAACCGCCGCCGTAATTGGTCGTCACTTGCTGCTGACGATCCTCGACGATCAAGTAAGTCTGCACACTCAAATCACCCTTGGCCCCGGCAGCGGCCGGGCGCAAACCGCGCTGATCGAGTTGATCGGTGACGGCCTGGCGGATGCGTTGCTCGGTCAGGTCGCTTTTGATCCGTGGATCATCCGGGCGATATTGCAGGGCGGGTTCTTTCCAGCTCCAGTTGCGATACGCAGCAAAATCGCGGCTGGCGTCGAAGTCATGATTGACCTGATTGGCGGCGCAGGCGCTGAGCAACGCGGCCATGGTCAGTAAGGCGAGACGACGGAACATGGTTTTTCTCCGGTAGAAGACATGACCTGCACAAGCTTCTCATTTGCAAGAAGCTAACTGGGAGGATACGCCGACATGGCCTTTTCCACAGCCTCCCGGATCGAATCGGCTTGATCACTCTGGTTGCCACGGGTGCCTGTTTCGGCGCTGGAACTCCAGACCGGTTGTCCGGTACCGGCGTCGAACAGATCCACCTGAACGACGACCACTTGTTCGGAGTACGTGCGCACGATCGGCACGCTGTTGTACATCCCGTAACCCCGACCATAACGATCATAGCCACTGTATCCGCCGCCGTAGTAGCCGTAATCGTCCTGCACCTGACGCAAGCGTGTTTGCAGACTCAGATTGGCGCTGACCAACAGGTCGGCCGGACGATTGTCGTGCAGCGGGCGCAAACCACGCTGATCCAGCGCGTTGCTGACTGCCTCGGCCACTTGCGCCGAATCCGCCCATGCCGTGCCCGGCGGCAATTGGCCGTTGAGCCAGGCCCAGCTGCGATAGCGTCCGTAATCACGCGGCGGCGCCGGATAAGCACTGCGATCAAAGGTGTTGGCGGCTTGCGGCGGCGCCGGCGGCAAGGACCGCGATTGCGCCACATAAGGGTTGCTGCCCTCGCAGGCGGCCAACCCCAGACAGATCAGCAATAACCCGGATTGAGCTTTCATTTCGCGCTCCGATCAGATCGGCCGGCAGATCCAGTGCAAGTAACGCCCAAGCCCGGCGAAGCTTGGGTGGCGACGGTGAGCGAGCTCCATCTCGAGCAAATCGACGAGTTCGGCGCGGGCCTGGAATTCCACCGGCATGTAGTCGTGGAAAACCCGGATCCCACTCTGAGTTTCGACCTGCCACAACCCTTCGAGTTGCGTTGCCAATTCCCGTGGATCGAGGGGCTGCTGCGGGGTCAGGCTCTGCTTTTCACCGGCCATGTCGTTCTTGCGCATTTTCTTGAAATGGCCTTTGAGCAGGTTGCGGTAAATCAGCGCGTCGCGGTTGTAGAACGCCAGCGACAGCCAGCCGCCGGGCTTGGTCAATTGATGCAGCACCGGCAGGACCGCGTGCGGTTCGGCGAGCCACTCGAGCACGGCGTGGCAGATCACCAGGTCATACGGTTCGGTGAGTTGCCCGAGCAATTCCTGCCACGGCGCCTGAATAAACGTTGCGGTCTGCCCGGCTTCGGCGAAACGCTGGCGCGCGCCTTCAAGCATCGGCTCGGCCGGTTCGGTGAAGGTCACGTCGTGGCCACGTTCGGCCAGCCACAGCGACATGTGGCCGAGGCCTCCGCCGATGTCGAGCACGCGCAACGGCCGATCCGGCAGCGCTTCGGCCAGGTCGGCCTGCAACACCGCGAGGCGAATCGCGCCTTTGGCACCGCCGTAGATTTTTTCGGCGAAACGCGTCGCCAACTGATCGAAATGCCGGTCGCTCATCAGCTGAACCGCCGTTCGCTGTCGGCGAGCTTGGCGCGCACCACTTCATTCATGTCCAACCCCAACTCGCTGCACAGCAGCAACAGGTACAGCACGATATCGCCGACTTCCTGCCCGGCATGGGCGAGTTTGTCAGCGGGCAACTGGCGCGACTGGTCTTCGCTCAGCCACTGGAAGATTTCCACCAGCTCAGACATCTCGACGCTGGCGGCCATGGCCAGGTTTTTCGGGCTGTGAAATTGCCGCCAGTCATTGCGGTCGCGAATGGCGTGCAGGCGTTCGGTCAGTTCAACAAGGTTCATCGGGCTCTCCTGAAGGCGTATAGCTTCAAGCGGATGCCCGCTGAAGGCAAGACCCATGTAGGAGCTGCCGCAGGCTGCGATCTTTTGATCTTGATCTTTGAAAAACAACATCAAAAGATCGCAGCCTGCGGCAGCTCCTACAGGTTTTCCGTTCGGCGCTGCATTGGGCCATACTCGTGACAGGGAACTCGGCCACCTGCGTTGTGGCCCAAGGCTCAGCTCTTTCATCAGGATGCACACATGCAGGTAGAAAGCTTTTTCGAATGGCTCGGCCAGGCGCTCGGGTCGGTCATCCGCTTTATCGTCGATGGCCTCAGCGGGCTGTTCAATATTCTGAGCAATGCCGGCGGCAACTTTGTCGACGGGCTGGCGAAGACGCTGGGGATGGACACGTCGATCATCAGCATCATCGCGCTGATTGTCGGGTTGATGCTGTTGTGGTCGGCGATTCGGGCGTTTATGAATGCGTCGATCATTGCCGGGATTATCTGGTTGTTGCTGGGGTTGTGGTTGCTGAGCTGGATTATTCACTGACACCACAACTCCCCTGTGGGAGCGGGCTTGCTCGCGAAAGCGTCCGATCAGTGAACGCTGCTTTGACTGACACACCGCCTTCGCGAGCAAGCTCGCTCCCACAATAGAACGCATGAGTCGCTACAATGCCGCTCCCCCAAGGAGCCTGCATGTCCAACCTGACCACCGACTGGCGCGACCGCCCGACTCACCGCAAGGTCTGGGCGCTGGCTGCGCCGATGATCCTTTCGAATATTTCCGTGCCGCTGGTGGCGCTGGTCGACAGTACTGTCATCGGCCATTTGCCCCACGCCCATCAATTGGGCGCAGTGGCGGTCGGCGCCAGTCTGTACACCTTTCTCGCCTGGGCCATGGGTTTTCTGCGCATGGGCACTACCGGTTTTGCCGCGCAAGCGGCCGGGCGCAGTGACGGCGCGGCGTTGCGGCAGATTCTCTTGCAAGGGCTGCTGCTGGCGATGGGGCTGGCGCTGGTGCTCGGCACCCTCGGCGTGCCGTTGAGCGGCGTGGCTCTGCATTTCATGCAGCCGTCGGCGGAGCTGGATCAGCTCACCCGGGAGTTTTTCCATACGCGGCTGTTCGGCCTGCCGGCGGCGCTGGCCAGTTATGCGCTGGTCGGCTGGTTCCTCGGCACGCAGAACGCGCGGGCGCCGCTGGCGATTCTGCTCAGCACCAACCTGATCAACATCGCCCTCAATCTGTGGTTCGTCATCGGTCTGGACTGGGGCGTGGTCGGTTCGGCCCGCGCTTCGGTGATCGCCGAATGGAGCGGCGCCCTGCTCGGCCTCTACATGACCCGCAAAGCCCTGCGCGCGTATCCGGGGCACATTGCCTGGGCGGCGTTGAAGCTGTGGCAGAGCTGGCGCCCACTGCTGGCGGTCAATCGCGACATTTTCATCCGCAGCCTCGCCCTGCAATCGGTGTTTTTCCTGATCACCGTGCAAGGCGCGCGGCTGGGTGATGCCACCGTCGCCGCCAACGCGTTGCTGCTCAACGGCTTGCTGCTGACCGCCCACGCACTCGACGGCCTGGCCCACGCCGTCGAAGCCCTGTGCGGCCACGCCATCGGCGCGCGTGATCGCCTCGCGTTGCGGCGATCGCTGGTGGTGGCTGGCGGATGGTCATTGATCGCCAGCGTCGGTTTTGCCGTGCTGTTTCTGCTCGGCGGGCATCTGTTTATCGAGATGCAGACCAACATCCAGAGCGTGCGCGACACCGCATTCATCTACCTGCCCTACCTCGCCGTGCTGCCGTTGATTGCGGTGTGGAGCTACTTGCTCGATGGCCTGTTCATCGGCGCCACACGCGCGCGGGAAATGCGCAACGGCATGTTGATGACCGTGGTTCTGCTGCTGCCCTTCGCCTGGGCGCTGCAAGGTCTGGGCAATCACGGCCTGTGGATAACGTTTCTGCTGTTCATGGTCTTGCGCAGCCTGACGCTCGGCGCGCAAGCGCTGTGGCTCAAGCGCAATGACGGCTGGTTCAACGGCGGCAATCACTGAGTGGGCGTGTGCTCGATAAAACCGACCACCTGATCAAGCACCGGCGCCAATCGCCGCAATGGTCGTGACAGTGTCGCCACCAATGTGATGTGGCTGGGCCGCGAGTAATACAAATCTTGCACCGGCACCCCGGCTTCGCGCAGTTTGCGAGCGAGGCCGCCGGTGTTGCGCGTCGGGTTGACCAGATTGTCCTTGCTCGCGGCAATCAGCAACGCCGGTGGCGCGCCGCGACTGACATGGTTGATCGGCTGCGATTGCGGCGGCGAATTCGGCCAGAAAAACACCGGACGCACGTCAGGGTTCTCGATCGGCAGAAAATCATACGGCCCGGCCAGACCGATCCAGCCGCTGAGATCTTTCGGCGACATGCCGACCTTCCCCAGCAAATCGCCATCCAGCGCCAGCATCGCCGCGTTGTAGGCGCCGGAGCTGTGCCCCATCAAATACAGGCGCTGCGGGTTGCCGGAATATTCACTGATGTGTGCCTTGGCCCACGCCACCGCCCGCGCGCCGTCTTCGAGAAACAGTGGATAACGCACCTGCGGATATAGCCGATAGTCGGCCAGCACCGCGACAATCCCCCGCGACGCCAGCGCTTCGCCGACAAAGGTGTAGTCGCCACGGTCGCCGCTGTTCCAGCTGCCGCCGTAGAAAAACACCACCACCGGCGCGTCCTTGAGCGGATGACGCGGCACATAGACGTCGAGTTTCTGCCGTGGGTCATCGCCGTAGGCAATGCCAGCGGTTTTATCGAAGGTATCTTCGGGCGTCAGGGCGTTGAGCACCTTCACCGGCGAACAACCGCCCAGCACCACCAGCAAAATCCCGCCGATCAGCGCGCCGAACCGTTGCCGAAACGTGCCTGCCATGGATGCCGAACCTCTGATTCAGGGTTGATCGTTCTGCCACTGACGACGCACATGGTCGAGCCCTTCCTGCTGGGTCAATCCCGCCGGTGGCGGCACCAACACAGCGCGCGGATGCAGCAAGCGTAGCCACAACCAGCCGTCGAGCACGCCACGGTCGCTGAAGCCCAGCGCCAGACCTTGTTGAACATGGGAGGCCATCGTCGCGTAGTCGGTTCCAAGCGATTGGCACCAGCGCCAGATGTGCTGCTCCAGCAGACAGGTTTGCAGGCGCTCGCGTTGCTGCGCGGTCAGATTTTCTTCAACCCCGAGCGGCGCCACCGCCAAGCGTGGATTGCGCAATTGCTGCCAGCCGTGACTGCCAATCGCCCGGTCGGCCCAGGTGCCACCGTACCAGCGCAACTGCTGAATCGGCCCGAGCCAACGGCTCAATTCGCGGGCATCGCAAGCGTCGAAGAAATAGCTCGCAGTCTGGCGGTTGTAGAAACTCAGCAGTGCGCGGTGATGCAGGCCGAACGACACGGTGAGCATGCGCCGCAAATGCAGGAGCAATTCCGCGCTCGACACTTCGCTGTCCAGCAACAAGCCGCGCCAGGTCTGCGGGTCGCGCTGACAGCATTCCAGCAGCGCCTCGCTGTCGTGCAACTCGATCAACAACGGCCCGTGCTCGCGCAGCGGTTGAAACTCCGTGGCATCGAACAGCCAGAAGTGCCGCAATCCGGCGAATTCTTCACGCAGCATCTTCAGCGCCTGCGGTGCTTCCTGGACATCGAGTAGCAGCCATTGCGCCAGCGGTTCGAGCATGACGTCGCTCATCCGCGACCGCTCTGTTCGAGTTCACTGACCAACCGGCAGCTGCAGATTGATTCGCGACAATGGTTGTAACTGCCGCCGCCGGGGATCAGGCACAGCAGCAGCAACGGTTGCGCCGACTTCAGCCATTGCGGCAGGCCTTCGGTGATGATCTGCTCCGGCAACGGGGTATCTTGCTCAGGCTCTTCATCGGCCAGCGGCGCCTGTAAAACCCCGCTGATTACCGGTTGATCCGGATCGCCTTCAAGAAAACTTACCACCACCTCGACCCCTTCGCGCAGCAAGGGCAACGCTTGGTCGGCCAACGCCGGCGCCAGCGGCAGCCAGCAATGACTGGCCGCAGCGCCTTCGCCCTGATACAGCCAGTCGAACTGCACCGCCACCGGCCGCGAGCGATCCGGACGCGGCTCGTCGACCGCCACCACCCAGGCCCGTTGCAAACTGTGCATGCGCGGGCGCGCGGGCACGGTTTCCGGTACCGGCGCGGCATCCTGCAAGACCGCGAAAATCCGGTTGGCGTAAGGCTGTTCGAGGGACATGTCAGCGTGATGTTCAACGCGCGACAGCAGCCATTCACGGTTGCACTCGGCAAACGGATGACCCGCTAGCGGCAGCCAGCGACCGCTGCGCAAGCAGGCCAAATCGGTTTCGCCCTCGGCCCTCTGCGCCGCTTGCGTACCGCCCTCGCTCGGCGACCATGCGTTGTGCAATTGCCAGCGACGCACCGCCGGCGCTTCGTCTTCTATCACGTCAGCAAATTGCGCGGCACCGGCCCGAGGCAATTGCGCGACATCGTCACCGAACACCAGACAATGGCCGTCACGCCGATGCTCGAAGTGATAGTGGATGCCCGCCTGCGCACACAACCGCTGCAGCAGTTGCAGGTCGGACTCGCGGTATTGGGTGCAGAACGCCAACGGCGGATAGTCGCCGCCCAGCTCGAAGCGTCGCTGCCCACCGCTGATCCCGTGTTCCTTGAGCACTTGCGCGAGAATCTGCGGCACCGAGCAACCACTGAACACCCGCTGACTGAAACGCAGCGCCAGGCAGTTCAATTTTGGCCCCAGCCGCGCGCGGCACAGGCGGACGCCCGGGCCATGCTCGTGCTGAACCAGGCTGTGCAATTGCCCGTGCACACCGTTGCGCAGCGCATCGAAATGCAGGAACACCGAGCGGTGCAGCAGACCGGCGAGATCCAGTTGCACATCTTCGATCAACACATCGATCTCAAACGCAAAGGGTTCGCTGAGGGCTTCGTTACCGGTAAACGCCAGCACTTCGAAGGCGTCGGACAGACCCGCTACATCGAGACGAAAGGTCGGCTCGTTGACTGGATCAAACATAGGCGGATCTCTACAGGAGGGGCGGCCGGGGATTCTCGCCGAGACCCATGGCTGAGTAGAGTGCCGAAGTACAACTTAGGAAATGACCTACGCGAAAAGCAGACCGGATGACTTTGCTGGCCGGGATGGCCAAGGATTTCGCGGGGAAGTTGGGATATGTCCCACCGGGTTATCCGAATTTTCCACAGCCAGTGGGGAAAATTTCAGACAACCCGGGTTAAGGACAACCTGCCGTCAGGAAGACAGGTAGGAGGAGCGGGTCAGACCCAGACGCAAGGCATCGAGGAATTGCGTGCGCTCGCTGGCACTGATGCGGGCACTGGCGCACTTGTCGCGGTAGTGGGTCATCAGTTCTTCCGGCGACAAGTGCACGTAACGCAGCATGTCTTCGATGGTGTCGTGGGTCTCGATGCCGGCGTGGTACACGCTGCCATCGGCGTTCTGGTAGATGTTCACCGAGTCGGTATCACCGAACAGGTTGTGCATGTCGCCGAGGATTTCCTGATAGGCGCCCACGAGGAACACGCCCAGCAGATAGTCTTCGCCTTCATTCAAACCGTGTACCGGCAGGCTGGTTTCGATGCTCTGCTCGTCGACGTACTGGTTGATCTTGCCGTCGGAGTCGCAGGTCAGATCCTGCAGCACCGCGCGGCGCAGCGGCTCTTCGTCGAGACGGTGCAGCGGGATGATCGGCAGTACCTGATCGATCGCCCAAGTGTCCGGCAGGCTCTGGAACACCGAGAAGTTGCAGATGTACTTGTCGGCCAGTTTGTCGTTGAGCTCGTCGAGCACCTGACGGTGCGAACGCTGACGCGCTTTCAGCGAGTTGTGCAGGCGGCGGCACACGGCGAAGTAGCACTGCTCGGCCAGGGCTTTTTCAGCCAGGGTCAGCTTGCCGTCGGCGTACTGCGCGGCCACGTCGCTCATGTAGTGAGTCGCGCGCCAGTAGGTTTCGGTGACCATTTCGATGTCGGTCGGGCCGAGCA
>NZ_JBIVJB010000025.1:0-5580 GCF_044750025.1 Pseudomonas sp. NPDC088885
ACGGGTACCGGTAAAACCGGCGGTTTCGCCCTTCCGATCCTGGAGCGGTTGTTCCCCAACGGTCACCCGGACAAATCCCAGCGTCATGGCCCGCGCCAACCGCGCGTACTGGTCCTGACCCCGACCCGCGAACTCGCGGCCCAGGTACACGAGAGCTTCAAGATCTACGCCCGTGACCTGAAATTCGTCAGCGCCTGCATCTTCGGCGGCGTCGGCATGAACCCACAGGTTCAGGCCATGTCCCGTGGCGTTGACGTGCTCGTTGCCTGCCCGGGTCGTTTGCTCGATCTGTGTGGCCAGGGCAGCGTTGACCTGTCCCACGTGGAAATCCTCGTCCTCGACGAAGCCGACCGCATGCTCGACATGGGCTTCGTGCACGACGTGAAGAAAGTCCTCGCGCGCCTGCCGTCCAAGCGTCAGAACCTGCTGTTCTCGGCGACGTTCTCCAAGGACATCACCGACCTCGCCGGCAAGCTGCTGCACAACCCGGAACGCATCGAAGTGACGCCGCCGAACACCACGGTCGAGCGCATCGAACAACGCGTCTTCCGTCTGCCGGCCAGCCACAAGCGTGCGCTGCTGGCGCACCTGATCACCGCCGGCGCGTGGGAACAGGTGCTGGTCTTCACCCGCACCAAACACGGCGCCAACCGTCTGGCCGAATACCTGGACAAGCACGGTCTGCCGGCTGTGGCGATCCACGGTAACAAGAGCCAGAACGCGCGCACCAAAGCGCTGGCCGACTTCAAGGCCAACCAGGTTCGCATCCTGGTAGCCACCGACATCGCCGCACGCGGTCTCGACATCGATCAGTTGCCACACGTGGTCAACTTCGAACTGCCGAACGTCGATGAAGATTACGTACACCGTATCGGCCGTACCGGCCGTGCCGGTCGTTCGGGCGAGGCGATTTCGCTGGTCGCACCGGACGAAGAAAAACTGCTGAAAAGCATCGAACGCATGACCAAGCAGAAAATCGCCGACGGCGACCTGATGGGCTTCGATTCGAGCACCATTGAAGCCGAGAAGCCGGAAGTGCGTGAGCGTCCGGACGTGCGTAACCCGCGCAATCCACGTGGCCCACGCGGCGACGGCCCGAATGGCGGCGGCGGTGGCGGCGGTCGTAAAGACAAAGGCAAAGACAAGGGCAAAGAAAAGCCGGCCGGTGAACGTGGCGAGCGTCCTGCCCGTCAGCAGAAGCCACGTGAAGGCACTCCGGCCCGTGAACAGCGTCCAAGCCAACCGCCGCGTGCGGCAGCTGATCGTGCGCCGGACGAGTTCCTCGATGACGATGTGGATAACTTCGGTAACCGCGTTGACTACGTGCCCAAGCCGGCTCCGGCTGGCGGTCGCGGCCGTCGTCCAGGCGCACCGGCTCAAGGTGCAGGCGCAGGTTCGGGCGCACCTCGTGGCGGTCAGCCACAAGGTCGCCAGAACGGCCCGCGCAACAGCAACGGTTCGAGCACCGGCACCCCGCCAGCCAAACGCAGCGGCCCGCGTAACGGCGCACCGCGTGATGGTCAGCCGGCTCGTCGCGATGATGCTTCGTCGTCGCGCAACCGCCGTCCAGCCCGTGACGATCAGCCACGCAGCGAGCCAGCCGTGCAAAACCCGCGCAGCACTGGCCCGAAGATCATGCACAAGGAATCGAAAGCCGACCGCTTCCCGACACCTGAGCAGCTCGATCAACTGCCAAGCCGCCCACGTGGCGAAAAACCAGCCTTGCTGACCCGCAATCGCTGAGTTAACGCAGCAATGAAAAATGCCCCGCCTCGAAAGAGCCGGGGCATTTTTTATCCCTCCGCCACTATTCCTGATTCACCACAATCCCCCTGTGTACACCACCCCTGTGGCGAGGGGATTTATCCCCGATCGGCTGCGAAGCAGTCGCAGATCAAGCGAACGCGGTCCGTCAGATGCACCGCGTTGTAGATTTTGGGGCCGCTGCGCGACCCATCGGGGATAAATCCCCTCACCACAAAAAGCCCGCCCCCACAGGGAATTGTGTTGTGACGGGCAATAAAAAACGCCCCCGACCTTTCAACCGGGGGCGTTTTTGTGTGGCGGGGGAAAGTTACTTAATTTTCACGCCTTCCAGCGAGATGTCCAGATCCGCAGTTTGCGAGGTAGGACCTGGGCCCTTGATCCCGAAATCGTTCAGGTTCAGGGTGGTGGTGGCGTTGAAGCCAGCACGCTCGCCGCCCCATGGATCCTTGCCTTCGCCATTGAACGTGGCCTTGAAGGTCACAGGCTTGGTCACGCCGTGCAGGGTCAGGTCGCCAGTCACGTCAGCGGTCTTTTCACCGGTCGATTTAACGGCGGTGGAGACGAACTTGGCGTCAGCAAACTTGCCAACATCGAGGAAGTCTTTGCTGGCGATGTGCTTGTCACGCTCAGCGTGGTTCGACCACAGGCTGGCGGTTTTCACGTCTACAGCGATCTTGCTGGCTTCAGGCTTGGCCGAATCCCACGAGAAGGTACCGTCGAAATCTTTGAAAGTACCGTGGATGAAGCTGTAACCCAGGTGGCTGATTTTCCAGTCAACGAAGGCGTGCTGGCCTTCCTTGTCGATTTTGTAGTCCGCTGCCATGGCCTGAGCCGAGAGCAGTGCAGAACCGATTGCCAGAGCGGCCAGAGTCTTTTTCAACATGCTTTCTTTTCCTTTGAGTCGAGGTTGAATTTCAGGCTTTGCGACCGAGCATTCGCGTCAGGGTCACATCACGATCGATAAAGTGGTGCTTCAAAGCTGCCAACGCATGGAGACCGGAAAAAATTACCAGTATCCACGCCAGCCACAGGTGAATCACCCCAGCGGAATCTGCCTGATCCGGTAGCCCGGAAAGCAGTGCAGGAACTTCAAACAGGCCAAACACCGGGATCCCGACACCGTCTGCGGTGGAAATCAGGTAACCGGCAATCATCACAGCGAACAGCGCGAGATACAGAAACCCGTGGCCGAACTTGGCGCCGAGACGGGTCATGCGGCTGTAGCTTTGCAGCGTCGGCGGCGGTGGGCTGATAAAGCGCCACAGCACCCGTAACACCATCACGGCCAGCAATACCAGGCCGATGCTCTTGTGCAGATCCGGCGCCTCTTTGCGCCAGCTGCTGTAGTAATCCAGCCCGACCATCCACAGACCCAGCGCAAACAATCCGAAGACCACCAGCGCCACGCCCCAGTGCATGAAGATGCTGACCCAACCGTAGCGCGAAGAAGAGTTACGTAGCTGCATTGCCCAAATCCTGTGAGAACTGCGAACCAAGACTAGCGAGTTATCTATCGAATTAAAGCGGAAAATTTCGCTTTGAAATATCGAGAAATACGATCAAGAGTCTGTAAGTGGCGTGTTAAGGAAAGATTAACGGGGAAAGTGTGGCGGGATGTTGTTTCTAAGCAATGGATTTGTGTTGGCAGAGCCGGCCCTATCGCGAGCAGGCTCACTCCTACAGTGACCGTATTGCAACTGAAGAAATGCGCTCCCCTGTAGGAGTGAGCCTGCTCGCGAAAGCGGTCTTTCAGGCAAAAAAAAGCGCGGCATAAACGCCGCGCTTCTTCATTCACCGCAAGGCTTACTGCGCCTTGGTCTCGGTCGTTGCAGCAGGCTTGGCCGCTGGCTTCTTCGCCGGTTCAGCCTTCTTCGCTGCCGGTTTCGCCGCAGGCTTTTTCGCCTCGGTTTTCGCAGCAGGTTTCTTCGCCGCAGGCTTGGCCGCCGCTTTCTTCGCTGGCTCAGCCTTCACCGGTGCCGCAGGCTTCGGTGCTTCCACCGGAGCTGGCGCAACTGCAGGAGTCGGCGCAGGTGCTGGTGCTACCGGAGCAGGAGCCGGCTCTGGCGCCTTCACTGGCTCAGGCTTCTTCTCGTCATCCGAACCGCCAAACAGGTTGCTGAAGAAGTTACCCTTCTTCGCCGCCACGGCTCCCGCCGCCGCTGCTGCAGCCGGCACCACTTTCACCGGTTCAAACGATTTGCCTGCCGCCAGATCTTCAACCTGACTGGCCGCACGCTGACCGGTGCGCAGTGCGCCTTCCAGCGTGCCCGGGTACAAGGTGTCGGTGTGTTCGCCAGCGAACGCTACGCGTTGCAGCGGACGTTCCCACAGGCGCCAGAACTTGCTGATCTGGCCCGGGCCGTAAGCCAGGTAAGCGCCGCCCATCGACGGGTCGGTGCTGTAGCGGCGGATTTCATAACCGGTGAACGAGCCACGGGCCTGTGGATAAAACGCGTGCAGACGGATCAGCACCTGATCGACCATCTGCTTGTCGCCGAACGCCTGCATCACGCGGGCATTGTCGCCGGACAGGTTGATCACCACGTTGGCGCCGCCCTTCAGCGCAGGTTCGATCCAGAGCATGCCGAGACCGGTGTTGCTGTAGATCTCGCCGGACATGCGCGCCTTCGGTTCCCACACTGGCGTCTTGAACTTCAGCATGATCTGGTCGCGCCAGCCGTAGTTGGTGCCTTTGATCGCGGCCAGGTGCTGAGCATCCAGCGCCGGTGTCAGGGCAATCTTGTTCAGCGCACGCAGCGGCACGGCCAACACGACGTAGTCAGCCTGATAACCAACGCTGCCGACTTTGACGGTCACGCCGTCCTTGTCCTGAACGATCGCCGATACCGGCGAGTTGGTCTTGATGGTTTTGATCTGTTTGACGAACGCCTGCGCCAGCACCTGGCTGCCGCCGACCAGACGCGAAGCACGCAGGTCACGGTCGGAAACGCCGCGATAAACGCGATTCTGCTGCGCGAAGTACAGCAGCGACAGACGCGAAGGTTCGTCGTAGTGAGTGCGGATGTCCTGGTTGATCAACTGACGCGCTGTGGCCGGCAGGTTCTGCCGGTCGAGCCAGCTCGCCACGGTGATCTGATCCAGCGCGTGCAGGGTGTTGGTCGCGGCCGGGTTCTGCGGATCATCGATCGAACGCGCCAGGTCATCGACGGTTTTTTCGTAACGCTTGATCGCTTCGGCGGTGGCCGGTTGCTTGGTCGCCAGATCAGCGGCGGAGAAATACTCGCCGTCGATCAGATAACTCGGCGTACGCACGAATTCCGGCGCCGGTGTGGTGCCCAGCTTGAACGTCGAGACGTACTTGTTCAGCACCGGCTGCGTCTTGTCGTTGCCGATCCACTCGCTGGTGGCCATGCCCGAGCGCCCGCCCATGCTCGGTTTGGCTTCCAGCAGCGTGACCTGCCAGCCCTTGTTTTGCAGTTCGTAAGCGGCGGTCAGACCCGACAGGCCACCACCGATCACAATTGCAGTTTTATCCTTGGCCAGCGCCGTAACGCTGAACAGCCCCAACATCACCAGCGCACAGGCGCGCAGCCAACCGACAGACATTCAGCGAACTCCGGAAATACCACAGAAAAAAGCAGTTGTGCGGGTCAGACGACCCAAAGAACCGCGAAGAATACGTTAGCCATCAAAACGCCGCCAGCGACGTCTATCGGCTCATACAAAGTAGCTCAATCGACACAATGGGTTGTTCCCGCGCGACGCATTGCATAGGCTTGCGCGATTGTTTGCCCGCGCCTGACGCGAGCCGCCTCGAGGAGACTGTAAATGGGCCTGAATAACCAGTGGATG
>NZ_JBIVJB010000025.1:5590-39467 GCF_044750025.1 Pseudomonas sp. NPDC088885
AGTGGATGCAACGCGACCTCGCGGTGTTGTGGCATCCCTGCACCCAGATGAAAGACCACGAACAGCTGCCGCTGATCCCGATCAAGCGCGGTGAAGGCGTCTGGCTCGAAGACTTCGAAGGCAAGCGTTACCTCGATGCTGTCAGCTCGTGGTGGGTCAACGTATTCGGCCACGCCAACCCGCGGATCAACCAGCGCATCAAGGATCAGGTCGATCAGCTTGAGCACGTGATTCTGGCCGGCTTTAGCCACCAACCGGTGATCGAGCTGTCCGAGCGTCTGGTGAAGATGACGCCGGAAGGCCTGAACCGGGTGTTCTACGCCGATAACGGTTCGTCCTGCATCGAAGTCGCGCTGAAAATGAGCTTTCACTACTGGCTCAATCGCGGCCAACCGAACAAAAAGCGCTTCGTCACCCTGACCAACAGCTACCACGGCGAAACCATGGCAGCGATGGCGGTCGGCGACGTGCCGCTGTTCACCGAAACCTACAAAGCGCTGCTGATGGACACCATCAAGGTGCCGAGCCCGGATTGCTATGGGCGTCCCGACGGCATGAGCTGGGAAGAACACTCGCGCAACATGTTTGCGGCCATGGAACAGACCTTGGCAGAAAATCATGACAGCGTCGCGGCAGTGATCGTCGAGCCGTTGATTCAGGGCGCTGGCGGCATGCGCATGTATCACCCGGTGTATCTGACCTTGCTGCGCGAGGCCTGCGATCGCTACGGCGTGCATTTGATCCTCGACGAAATCGCCGTTGGTTTCGGTCGCACCGGGACGATGTTTGCCTGTGAACAGGCCGGCATTCGCCCAGACTTCCTCTGCCTGTCGAAAGCCCTGACCGGCGGCTATCTGCCGCTTGCGGCGTGCCTGACCACCGATGAGGTCTACAGCGCGTTTTACGACGACTATCCAACCCTGCGTGCCTTCCTCCATTCGCACAGCTACACCGGCAACCCGCTGGCGTGCGCGGCGGCACTGGCGACGCTGGATATCTTCGAGCACGACAACGTCATCGAGAACAACAAGGCCCTCGCGCAGCGCATGACCTCGGCGACGGCGCATCTGGTCGATCACCCGAACGTCTCCGAAGTGCGCCAGACCGGCATGGTGCTGGCCATCGAGATGGTCAAGGATAAGGCTACGAAAGAGGCCTACCCTTGGCAGGAGCGTCGTGGTTTGAAGGTGTTCCAGCATGCGCTGGAACGCGGCGCGTTGCTGCGCCCGCTCGGCAGCGTGGTGTATTTCCTGCCGCCGTACGTGATCACCCCGGAGCAGATCGATTTCCTCGCCGAAGTGGCTAGCGAAGGTATCGACATTGCTACGCGTGACAGCGTCAGCGTGGCCGTGCCAAAAGACTTCCACCCCGGCTTCCGCGATCCGGGTTGATTGCCATCTAAAGGTTTGAAAAGAACCCTGTGGCGAGGGGATTTATCCCCGTTCGGCTGCGCAGCAGTCGTGAAATCAGCACACCCGGTACTCCTGACTCACCGCGTGAGCAGATTTTGGGGCGGCTTCGCCACCCAACGGGGATAAATCCCCTCGCCACAGAAGCTCTTCACTACAGTGACTACGCGCCAATTTTTTAGAGACCCGAAATGAGACTGTCCCGCTTCTTTATCGACGCCCCCCTGAGCACCGGCGAACACGAATTGCCGGAGGCCCAGGCGCATTACATCAGCCGCGTGCTGCGCATGGCCGAGGGCGATGCGGTGCAGATGTTCGACGGTTCCGGTCATGAGTTTCGCGGCGTCCTGCTGGAAGTCGGCAAGAAGCGCGTGACCGTGCAGATCAACGAGCAGTTCGCCGGTCAGGTTGAATCGCCGCTGCACATCCACCTCGGTCAGGGTCTGTCCCGTGGCGAGCGCATGGATTGGGCGATTCAGAAAGCCACCGAGCTGGGCGTGAATGAAATCACGCCGATCTTCAGCGACCGCTGCGAAGTCCGCCTCAAGGATGAACGCGCCGACAAACGCCTGCTGCACTGGCGTCAGGTGGCGATCAGCGCGTGTGAACAATGTGGTCGTTCGCGAGTGCCGGTGATTCATCCGCCGGTGTTGTTGGCGGACTGGATCAAGCAGACCGAAGCCGAGTTGAAACTGGTGCTGCACCCGGTGGCGGAGCCGTTGGTGAGTCATGCGAAACCGGCGACGCTGGCGTTTCTGATCGGGCCTGAGGGCGGGTTGACGGATGCTGAGGTTGAGCAGGCCAAGGGCAACGGTTTCCATGCGGCCCGGCTTGGGCCGCGGGTATTGCGCACCGAGACTGCGCCGGTGGTTGCATTGGCGGTGGCTCAGCAGTTATGGGGTGATTTTTAGGGCCCCTTCGCGAGCAAGCCCGCTCCCACATGGGTACTTGGGTGGACACATATTTTGTGTTCACTGAAGATCCAATGTGGGAGCGGGCTTGCTCGCGAATGGCCGCACCTCGATCTGAAATTTACTGCACCGGATCACTCACCGGTTTGGCAATAATCGCCTTCAACTCGCTGGTCATCGGAAACTCCAGGTTCAACCCCTTCGGCGGGATCGGCTGTTCAAACCAGCGCTGATAAATCCCGTTGATCTCCCCCGAACGATACAGATCCGCCAACGCGCCATTCACCAGCGCCAGAAACTGCGGATCATCCTTGCGCACCATGCAGCTGTAGATTTCCCGCGACTGCTCCTCCCCCACCACCACCCAGTTATGCGGATCGCGCGCCTTGGCCCGCTCGCCGTAGAGCAGCGCGTCGTCCATATAGAACGCCGCTGCACGTCCCGACTCGAGCATCTGGAACGCCTCGCCATGATCCTTGGCGCTGATCACTGACATATCGAGTTTGTGATCGTGGTTGTAGCTCTTCAGGTAGCGCTCGTTGGTCGTGCCCGCCGTGGTCACCACGTTCTTGCCGCGCAGGTCGTCGAAGCTTTTGATGCCGCTGTCCTTGGCCGTCAGCAACTGGCCTTTGACGTAGATGAACCCATAGGAAAACGACACCTGTTTCTGCCGCTCGGCGGTGACGCCGGTGGAGCCGCACTCAAGGTCGACCGTGCCGTTCTGCACCAGCGGAATCCGTGTCTGCGAAGTGACAAGGTTGTACTTCACTTTCAAGTCCGGTCGCGCCAGTTGCTGCTGAATGCGCTCGACAATCCTGCCGGCCAGATCCACCGAATAACCCATCGGCTTGCCGGTGTTGTCGCCCACGTAAGAGAACGGCACCGAGGCGTCGCGATAGCCCAGCGTGATGCTATTGGCGCTGGCGATCTTGCCGAGGGTGCCAGTCAATGGCGCCTCATTGGCGTGGGCCTGACTGCCGATCAGCAGTCCCAACGTACAGGCAAGCAACGTGATTTTTTGCATTGTTATTCTCCGTTGTCGGTGTGGTTGTTTGAGCGGTAAAGCGTTGATCAATCACGCCGCACGGGGATTAAAACCGTGCAGATCAATTGACGTGTGTTGTTGGCCAATCAGTTCACTGAGCAACTGGCCGCTGCCGCACGCGAGGGTAAAACCGAGCGCACCGTGACCGAGATTCAGCCATAGATTGCGATAGGCCGTGGCGCCTAACAGTGGCACACCGGTTGGCGTTGCCGGACGCATACCGGCCCACTCGACAGCGGCGTCGTAGTTTCCGGCCTCGGGAAAAGTGTCGCGGGCCTGACGTTTGATCAGCGCCAATCGCTGCGGATCAACTGCAGGATCGAAGCCGACAATATCCACCATCGCCGCCACGCGCAGCTGTTCGCCGATGCGCGCGTAGACGATCTTGCGGTCGTAGTCGGTGATGCTCACGTCCGGCGCACGGTGCTCGCTACTGATCGGCACGGTCAGGCTGTAGCCCTTAAGCGGATACAGCGGCAAACGTAAACCGGGCAGTGCCAGCATTGAACTGCGATGGCCGGCGGCGATCACCAGTTGCTCGACGGGCAGCGTTTCACCGCCCAACTCGATAGCGGTGACCGCGCCGTTACGGTGCCGAATCGCGGTCACCGCTTGGCCGAGGCGAAACTCGCAACGCCCGGATGCCTTCAATCGCGCCGCCAGTTGCTGACAGAAACCGTGGCAATCGCCGACCTCTTCGTCCGGCGTATAGATCGCACCCACGAACGGCGCATCGGCCAGCGCCGGTTCCAGTTGCGCGCATTCGCTGGCGGACATCACCTGCTGTTGCTGCGGATCGGCCAGGCCTTTGCGTGCATGCTCAAAACTGCCGGCGTTGCGGAAGGTCACCAGTTTGCCGTTGCGTCGCCAGTTGAATCCGTCCAGCCCATCGTCCTCGCGCCAGCGCTTCAGCGTGCTCTGACTGAACAACGCCAAACGCAGCAGATGCGCGGCATTTTCACGGTTGACCGAAGTGCGACAGGCGGCGAGAAACGCCGCCATCCAGCGCCATTGCGCTGGATCCAGACGCGGACGCAGCTTGAGCGGTGAGTCGCCGCGCAGCATCCAGCCAATCGCCTGCACCGGCACCCCGGCATCGGCCAGCGGCGCGACGTAGCGATAGGACAACTGGCCGCCGTTGGCAAAACTGGTCTCGCTGCCGAGGGAATCCCGCGCCTCGATCACCGTCACCTCAAAACCGTCGCGCACCAGCGCATACGCCGTTGCCAGGCCGATCACGCCGCCGCCGATGATGCACACACGCTGAGCCATTGCTGCCTCTGAATCCTGCTAAAGACGGATCCGAGGTTAGAGCCAGGTGACAGCCGCCGGACAATGAATAAAGATGCCTGAACCATAAACAAAGGTTATGGACTCGCCATGCGTCTACGTCACATCGAGATTTTCCAGGCCATTCGCCAGACCGGCTCGGTCAGCGGCGCTGCGCAGTTGCTGCACGTCTCGCAACCGGCGGTGAGCAAGGTGTTGCAGCACGCTGAGCAGCAACTGGGGTTTCCGTTGTTCCTGCGCGTGCGTGGCAAGTTGCAGGCGACCCCGGAAGCGCTGGAGCTGGAGCGCGAAGTCGACAAGGTCACGGAAAGCCTGCAAGGCGTGCGGCGTCTGGCGCAGAGCCTGCGCCGCGAGCCGGGACACAGTTTGCGCATCGGCGCGACGCCGGCGCTGGCCTTGTCGCTGCTGCCGCCGGCGATTCATCAGTGGACAACGCGCTACCCGGACATCGCTTGCGAACTGTCCAGCGCGCACAGCCGTGAGCTGATGCAGAATTTGTTGATGCGTGAAGTGGATGTCGCGCTGACGTTGCAGTTGCCCGATCACCCGGGATTGAAGGCGCAAGCGCTGGCGTCAGGGGTGTTGGTGGCATTGGCGCCGAAAGATTTCTGGCCGGTTGAAGAGGCAGGAAAACCTCTGCCGTTGATGGCCTTGGCGGGGGAGTCGTTGATTGGTTTGTCGAGTGCCGATCCGTTGGCGGCGCGGCTCGACAGTTACCTGGAAGCGGTCGAACCGCCGCCGTTGGTGCGGATTGCCGTGCAGACGTATTCACTGGCGCGGGCGATGGTGGAATCCGGTGCGGGGGTGGCGGTGATTGATCCGTTTACTGCGCTGGGGGCTTCATCGGCAACTACCACGATTCGCCCGCTGGCCCCGCCGCTGCCGATCACCCTATACGCCGTGACGCGCGCCAGCGAACCACCGCCGCATACCCTCAACGATCTGCTGAAAATCTTCAGCGATCGTGCGCAAGAACAACTCAATAACCTGAACCCTGCATAGAACTAATGTGGGAGCGAGCCTGCTCGCGAATGCGGTGTTTCATTCAACAAAGATGTTGCCTGAACTGACGCCTTCGCGAGCAGGCTCGCTCCCACAGGGGATTGGGGATGATTCTGGTTAGAGGACATAAAACATAATCGCCACAAAGTGCAGCAGACTCCCGGCGATCACGAACAAATGCCAGATCCCGTGCGCATGCCGCAGCCGGTGATCAAGGGCAAAAAAGATAATCCCCACCGTGTACAAAACCCCGCCCGACGCCAGCCAGGCAAACCCGGTCGTGCCCAGCGCCGCGATCAAAGGCTTCACCGCTACCAACACAATCCAGCCCATCACCGCGTAAATCACGATCGACAGAATCCGCGCTTCCGAACGCGGTTTGATCTCTTGCAGAATGCCGATCAGCGCCAGCCCCCAGACAATCCCGAACAACGTCCAGCCCCACGGCCCGCGCAGGGTTACCAGGCAGAATGGCGTGTAGCTGCCGGCGATCAACAGGTAGATCGAAAAGTGATCGACCTTCTTCATGATCGCTTTCTTGCGCCCGCGCACGCTGTGGTACACGGTCGAGGCGCTGTAGAGCACCAGCAAGGTGAACGCGTAAATCGCCACACTGACAATCTTCCACGGGCTGCCGTCGAGGCAGGCGATCACCAACATCCACACGCCGCCGACAAAAGCCGCCACTGCCCCGACCAGATGGGTCCAGGCGTTCAATCGTTCTCCGTGATACATGTATTGCTCACCTCACATTCATTACCGCAGCGCGCAAGGCTCGGGCCTTGAGCGTAAAAGCGCAATGTTTCTGTTGAACACGATCCCCTGTAGGCGCTGCCGAAGGCTGCGATCTTTTGATCTTCCGTGCACAATCGGCCGATACCAAAAAGAGTCCGCGCCATGCTGATCGACGAAGAGTTGACCCTGAAAAAACTCGAGGTGTTCCTCGCCTTCATGCGCACCGGCAACCTCGCCCGTGCTGCGGCCGAGCTGCAGACCAGCAACGTCAGCGTGCACCGCGCGATTCATTCGCTGGAAAGTGCCTTGCGCTGCCCGTTGTTCAAACACGAAGGCCGCAACCTGACGCCGCTGGAAAGCGCTTACGTCCTCGAAGAACGCGCACAGAAACTGATCAACGACGTGGTCGAAAGCGTGCGCCTGACCCGCGAAGCAGCCGGATTCTCCGCCGAACGTTTCAAACTCGGCTCCCTGTATTCGCTGACGGTAAAAACCGTACCGCAACTGATCATGGGCCTGAAGATCCGTCGCAGCGAACTCAACATCGACCTGATCCTCGGCTCCAACATCGACCTGCTCTACAAGCTGAAAAACATGGAAGTCGACGCGATTCTGGTGTCGCTGGACGACAGCATCAACGACCCGGACTGCGAGCAGATTGCGCTGTTCTCCGACGACATCTTCCTCGCCACCCCGGCGGATTCAAAGTTTGCTCAGCGCAGTGAAGTCGATCTGGCGGAAGTGCGTGATGAAACGTTCATCACCCTGACCCAGGGCTTTGCCACGCATCAGGACGGCAACCGGGTGTTCAAGCAGGCGGGGTTCGAGCCGAAAGTGGCAATGCAGGTGAATGACATTTTCACGCTGCTGAGCATGGTCAGTTCGGGGGTGGGTTATGCGTTGCTGCCGGGGCGGATTGCGGCGGTGTATGAGAACCGGGTGAAGCTGATTCCGTTGCAGGCGAAGTATCGGTTGCAGCAGCACATTGGCGTGGTGTTTTTGAAGGCCAAGGAGCGCGATCCGAATTTGCTGGCGTTGTTGGCGGAGTGCCGGATGTATGCGAATCGGCAGATCACCCCATGATCGTTCCCATGCTCCGCGTGGGAATGCCTCAATGGACGCTCCGCGTCCGCTTTGGGACGCAGAGCGTCCCGGGCTGCATTCCCACGCAGAGCGTGGGAACGATCAGTTAGAGGCTCAGCCCACAATCCCGCGAACAATGAAGAACAACAGCGATGGCCCCAGCAAGCACCCCAGCCCGGTATGGAACGTCGCCGTCAACGCGCCATAAGGCACCAACCGCCGATCCGTCGCCGCCAGCCCAGCTGTAACGCCGCTGACAGTCCCGGCCAAGCCACCAAACACCATCGCCGAACGCGGGTTATCCAGGCCCATCCAACGCGCCGCGACCGGCGTACCGACCATCACCAGAATCGCCTTGATCAACCCGGTCGCAATCGACAAGGCCATCACATCCGACGTCGCGCCAATCGCCGCGCCCGTCACTGGCCCGACAATGTAAGTCACCGCGCCCGCGCCAATAGTGGTCATGCTCACTGCATCGCGATAACCAAACGCCCAGGCCATGCACGCACCGACAATGAACGGTAGGATCGTGCCCAGCAGCAGCGCAATCACACCAATCAACCCGGCCTTCTTCGCCTCGGTCGCCTGCACTTCAAACGCTGTGGCCACAATCGCAAAATCACGCAGCATCGCCCCGCCCATCAGGCCGATGCCGGAGAACAACGTCAGATCCGCCAGGCCTTTCTGCCCGCCAGTCATGGTGCCGCCGACCCACGCCAATACCAGCCCGATAACGATGGCAATCGCCGAGCCGTGAATGCGTCCGAACGTCAGGCGTTTGGAGAGCACCACCGACACCCACATGATCACGCCGACGAAGGCGAATGCAGTGACCAGACCGTTGTGTTCCAGACCTTTTTCGATGAGATCCCACATATCAGCGACCCCCTACTGGCGTGCCGACCGGGGAGATTTCCAGCGGTTCGTCAGGCAACGGTTCACCTTTGTGGGTGCGGCTGATCAAGGCAATCGTGCAGCCGCAGACCACCACCGAACCAATCGCCGCCAGTACCGCCACCGTGCCGCCATGCAGTGCAGTGACGACGTTCTGTTGCGCGGCCATCGCCACCACCACCGGAATGTACATGGCGCCCCAGAAGCCGACGCCCATCTCGCAATCCTTGGTCATGCCGCCGCGTTTCTGCATCCACAACCGCGCGCAAATCAGCAGGATCATGGCGATGCCGACCCCGCCGACGTTGGATTTGACGCCCAACAACGCGCCGAGCATGTCACCCATGATCACCCCTGCCAGCGTACAAATCGCGAGCAGCGCCACACCGTAAATAATCATTGTTGTAGTCCTCAAAGTGCATCGTCGAATGTTGTTTTTGTTGTTCGAAGCTTGAGTCGCGGCGGTTTAGGGTTGGCGGCTACCCTCCTCACGCAGCAGCGCTTGCAGGGTGTCGAGGCGAGCGCTGTCGAAGGCCGTCACGGTGCCTTGTTCGAATACGCGGCGCGCAAGTCCGGTCAGGACTGCACCGGGCGGTAATTCGATCTGTAGCCGCACGCCGCGCTCGTAGGCGCTTTGCACGGTGCCGCGCCAATCCACTACGCGACACATGTTGAAGGCGAGGTCGTCGCGCAACGCTTCGACTTTGCTCACAGGGCGTGCGCGACTGCCGCTCAGGTAAGCGATCTGCGGTGTCTTCAACTCGACTTTGACGAAGGCCTCAGCGAGTGTTTGCGCCGGTTTATCCAGCAGCGGACAGTGCGACGGCACGCTCACCGCCAGACGTTTTGCCAGACCGGCGCCGCGACTGCGCGCCAGTTCGGCCACGGCTTGCATGGCCTCGTCACTGCCGGCAATCACCACCTGATTGTCGGCGTTGATGTTGGCCAGATACACCGGCGAATCCTCGCTGTGTACCTGCGCCAGCAGCGTTTCGACTGTGGATAATTGCAGGCCGATGATCGCGGTCATGCCATAGCCTTGTGGATAAGCCTGTTGCATCAACTCACCGCGCAGGCTGACCAAATGCAACGCATCGCTGAAGCTCAAAGAACCGGCAACCACCGCTGCCGGGTAAGCGCCGATGGACAGACCGGCGACGTAATCCGCCGTGAGTCCGTCCTGCAACAACTGCCGTGAAGCCGCGACGCCAGCGATCAGCAGGCAGAGTTGAACGGCTCTAGTCGCGCGCAATGTTTCAGCAGAATCGAGCAGCAAAACATCTTCACCGAGTACATCGCTGGCCTCGACCAGCGTTTCCCGAGGCAGGCGCTGAAGCATGCCTGCCTGCTGCGCACCCTGACCGGGGAACACCAGCAGACTGCTCACGCTGCCTGCTCCTGCGGGTTCCACGGATCAATCACCAGACAGGCCTGATGAGCGTTTTTCAGCAGCACGCGCGCCGAGCCGCCGGCCCACTCACGCAACGCCACAGCACCGAATGGCGTCTGCAATTGCATGTCGACTCGGCACGCGGCTTGATCGAAAAGCTCAACGAACTTGCTTGCCTGATTACGCGTGATCATCTGCGGTGTCCGCAAAATCAAATCGAGATCGCTGGCCGCGTGCATCGCGGTAAAACCACTGGCCAATTCAAACCCGACACTGCCGCTGACACCCCAGACCCAACCGCAATCATCGAGCATCGGCCGCAGTTGTTTGAGCGCCTGCATGACTGGCAGATCGCGCTCGCTGTCGACCTGACACAGCGCTTCCGGGCTGACCCGACAGGCAATCGAATCGACCGCCATAAACGCCGCCAACCGCTGCTCGCGCAACACACCGCGCACACCGACCGCGACAAAACCTTCATCGCTCAGCGCTCGCCGCACTACCACCGGTTGTCCGGCGGCCAGCGACTCGACTGCCCACTGCGGCGAATCCGCCGGCAATTGCGCCGGGGTCATGCCCCAGAGCAGATCGTGGGCCAGAGGGCTGCTCACCACTGCGCCCTCAACAGTTCGCGCACACGGCTGGAGGCAGCACGATTTTTTGCGCCGAGACGATTGCTCAAGTCAGCACCGGTGATATCACCGATGGCTTGCTTGAGGCACTCGTTGACCCTTGATAGATCCTCCGCCGTTGGCTGTTCAATCTGCTGCACCGACAAGGTTTCCCAGAGCAATCCGAGGCTCGCATAACTGTCGATGTCATAGGCCATCGGCGGCACGCTGGCGGCCAGCGCTTCCAGTTCTTCAACACTGCGCAAGGTCACCCGCGCCGCCGACGCCTTGCCCATCGCATGCACCATCACACCCGGATCGCGCAGCGCGATCAGGCGGTTGGCCTGATAACCATGAGCAAGAAACGCCCCGGACATCGCTTTACCGACCAACAACGCAATCACCGGATGCCCGGCCAGACGCGCACGGGCATAACTGTCCGCCGCCCCGGCCAGCGCCTGATGAATGCCGAGCGCTTCTTCGCGGCGACCATAAGCCTGGCTCGGCACATCGACGATGGCGATGATCGGGCGCTTCTGCGCTTTATCGCGGTCAGCCGTGATCGCGTCATCCACAGCCTTGGCCAGACCCCAGCCTTCGAGCAAGCCGACTTCGCCATTACGAGCACGCGGAAAACGATTGTCCGGGTCAGCGACCACAGCGATAAAACGCCCCAATTCACCGTCAGCGACCCTCAACGATAGCGGCAGCCCTTCGACCGCGACAGCGCCCGCGCTCAGGGCGTTGAACCAGTTCAAACCGCGCAGTGAATAGCCGCTCATGAGCGCTCTCCTTGATACAGATCGCGAACCACCGACGGTTCGATTTGCGGGTCAGTGTTCAGACTGCTCAGGCGTTGCAGAAACCACTTGGCGCGCTGGCTGCGTGGCTGTGCCGGCAAACCCTGCTGCAGTAATTCACCCACCTGCTGACGAATCTTCGCCACGTCATCGGCGACATAACGATCCACCAGACCACTGGCAAACCGCTGCTCGCCGCCAGTCACGCTCCAGATGAAGGGCCGGTCGCGAGAGTCATATTCTTCGATCCCCGCTTCCTGTTCGATGACCTGCGGGCCGTTCAAACCAAGGCGCGCTTCCTGAGTCACCAGCAAATAACTGCACAGCGCCGCCGCAATCGACATGCCGCCGAAACACCCAACGCTACCCGCCACCACACCGACCACCGGTTGGTACTGCTGCAAATCGACAATCGCCGCATGAATATCAGCAATCGCCGCCAGCCCGAGATTGGCTTCCTGCAAGCGCACGCCACCGGTTTCCAGCAGCAACACCGCGCGGGTCGGAATGCCTTTACGGTTGTCTTCAGCCGCCAGTTCCAGCGCGCCGGCAATCTTCGCCCCGCCGACTTCGCCGAGGCTGCCACCCTGAAAGGCGCCTTCAATCGCGGCAATCACCACCGGCAACCCATCGAGGCTGCCCTTGGCGATGATCACACCGTCATCGGCCTGCGGCACCACGCCCTGACGTTCAAGCCACGGCGACATCACCCGTTGAAACGGATCAAGCAACTCACGAAAGCTGCCGGCATCGAGCAAGGCCTTGGCCCGTTGCCGCGCGCCGAGCTCGACGAAGCTGTGTTTGTTGAGCAACGCTGCGCTGTCAGTCATGGCCGATCTCCTCGAAACCTTGTTCCAGACGCAAGCGAACCACGCCCGGCGTCGCGCCGAAATCGTGGATATCGATGGCCATCGCCGGCGGCGTGGTGCCGTCGAACATCCGCGCAAACAGATGCTGCCAGCGCAACTGCGCACCGTTGACCGAGGTTTGCACATTGATGGTCAGCTTGCCGGCCAGGCCCGGTTCGATCAGCACTTCCAGATCACCCGAACCGACACAACCGACCAGCGCGCGACCGCGTGGCGGCTGCCCGGCGGGGAATTCAAACGATAGGGTTTCCATCAAAACGCTCCCTGAAGGATGCCGTTGTGCTCGATACGGTCGAGCAGCAGCGTGGCGGCGAGCAAGTCGGCGGCGCCACCGGGTGAGGCATTCAATGCGATGAGTTGTTGATCGAGTTCGTGCAGCCGGCGGCGACCGCTGAGGCTGGCGCTGCCACCGGCTTCGAGCACCGCTTGCGCGCCGAGTTGCATAGCCTGCAAACCCTCTTCGCCGGCGCGGTAGAGCACGCAGGTGTCGGCCAGATTGGTCATGATTGCGAGCAAGGCGTCGAGCCGGGCGTTCTGTTCTCCGCTTGCTTGGCCACGGCTGCATTTGAGTTGTGGCAGACCGCGTTGCAGCACCGAGGGGAAGCCGAGTTGCGCTTCTTCACGCGCGCCGCGTGCGCCGTAACGCAGGGCGACTTGCGCGCCATGGCTCAAGGGTTTGGGTGCGTGGCGATCGTCCAGCAAGGCTAAACGTGCAGCGCGCAGAGAGACTGCGTTGGCACTAGAGGATTGTGGTTCCAGCGCAGCGGCGGTCACCAATAATCCCAAGGCCCAGATCGCCCCACGATGCGTGTTCACGCCGTTGGTGGTGGTGAGCATCGCTTGTTCGCCTTCGCGCCCGATACGGCCAATCGCTTCGCGCAACGTTGAATCGACTTCACCGATTGCAACCGCCGCTTCAGCCATTTCCTTGAACGCCGGCCACAACGACAGTGCCGAAGCGTGCATCAGGCCCAAGTGCAGATCGGTGTGCGCGCCGTTGCCGCGACGGTCGACCAGTGCCGGTTTCGGCGACAGATCGGCTTCGTCGATCAGCGCGTCCACCGCCAGATCGGCCAATCGATCAGCCAGGGACAGCGGTTTCGCTTGCAGGTTAAGTGCGTGCATTACCAGCTCCTGAATTTCGCGGGCGGGTTGTACAAGCCGCCGGACCACTCGACCAGATCGGCCACGCTTTTCGCCGCGAGCAATTCGCGGGTGGCGTCGGTGCGGCGGATGCCGAGGTCTTCGGGCAAGGCGATCAGGCCTTCGCGGCGCATGCGTTCGGTGTCTTTCGGGTTGTGGCGCAGGCCGATGGCGGTGACGCCCGCAACGGCGGCGATCATCGCCTGGCGCTCTTCCAGCGAACGCGCCTTGTACAGGTAGGCGATGCCTTCTTCGGTGAGCAGGTGGGTGACGTCGTCGCCGTAGATCATGATCGGCGCCAGCGGCATGCCGCTTTTCTTCGCCACTTCTACCGCGTCGAGGGTTTCAACGAAGGTCGGTTTGCCGCCCTCCTGGAAGGTCTCGACCATTTGCACCACGAGTTTTTTGCCGCGTTCGAGCATCGGTTGCTGCGAGTCGTCGTGGCGCATGTCCAGCCACGCCGGGGTGCCGTGACGGCGACCACGCGGGTCGTGGCCCATGTTCGGCGCGCCACCGAAACCGGCGAGGCGGCCACGGGTGACGGTCGAGGAATGGCCATCGCCATCGACCTGCAGCGTCGCGCCGATAAACAGATCCACCGCGTATTGCCCGGCGAGTTGGCAGAACATCCGATTGGAACGCAGCGAACCGTCACGGCCGGTGAAGAACACGTCCGGGCGCGCGGCGATGTAGTTTTCCATGCCCAGTTCGGTGCCGAAGCAATGCACGCTTTCGACCCAGCCGCTCTCGATCGCCGGGATCAGCGTCGGATGCGGATTCAGCGTCCAGTTGCGGCAGATCTTGCCTTTGAGGCCGAGGGATTCGCCGTAGGTCGGCAGGATCAGCTCAATGGCGGCGGTGTTGAAACCGATGCCGTGGTTGAGCGACTGCACGTTGTGTTTTTCGTAGATCCCGCGAATCGCCATCATCGCCATCAACACGTGCACAGGCTTGATGTGTCGTGGGTCGCGGGTGAACAGCGGTTCGATGTAGAACGGCTTGTCGGCCACCACGACGAAATCGACCCATGACGCAGGAATATCCACGCGGGGCAGTTCGCTGACGTCGTCGACCAATTGGTTGACCTGAACGATGACAATGCCGTCGCTGAACGCGGCCGGTTCGATCAGTGCCGGGGTGTCTTCGGTGCTGGGGCCGGTGTAGATGTTGCCGGCGCGGTCGGCCATGAACCCGGCCGAGAGCACGACGTTGGGGATCAGATCCACCACCAGCCGTGCGTAGAGTTCTATGTAGGTGTGGATTGCGCCGATTTCCAGCAGGCCGTCTTCGAGCAACTGGCTGATGCGCAGGCTCTGGGTGCCGGCGAAGGAGAAATCTAGCTTGCGGGCGATGCCGCGTTCGAACAAATCCAGATGCTCAGAGCGGCCGACACTGGGCATGATCATGTGCAGGTCGTGGAGCTTTTCCGGGTCGGCTTTGGCCAGCGAACGGGAGAGGAAATCCGCCTGCTTCTGGTTGTTGCCCTCCAGCACCACACGGTCGCCGGGATGGATCAGCGCTTCAAGCGCGGCGACGATCTTGTCGGTGGGCAACACCACACCGTCGGCCAGCCCGCGCACTTTGTCGAGGCGGCGCTGCTTCTCATCGCGCCGCCGCGTCCAGCGCGAGTCGGGGGAAATTGTTGTTGTCATGCTCACTCCACGGGGTTCGCTGTCGTGGAGCTAAGGTAGGCGTGTGGGGTGGGGGCATCAATCAAGCACGGTGGCGAATCATTACGCTCAGAGTAATGGTTGAGAAACGTCCTGTAGGAGCTGTCGAGTGAAACGAGGCTGCGATCTTTTGATCCTTAACATCAAAAGATCGCAGCGTGCCGCAGCTCCTACAGGGGCAGGGATTCATAACCCAAGATTGAGCCTGCTCGCGATGAGGCCATTCGAACAACGCTTCGACACCTGTTCACACACTTCAAAAGCCCCTCACCCTAGCCCTCTCCCGGAGGGAGAGGGAACTGATTGGGGGATATTTTAGAAGTACGCCGACCTGATTTTGCTGTGTTGAATCCATAATCGACTCGGATTGTCAGGTCGATGCATGACGCCAGACACCTCGGTCGGCCCCCTCTCCCTCCGGGAGAGGGCTGGGGTGAGGGTCAGGCCGTTAAACCAGATCTGCCTCAACCAACAGTCGCTCCAACCCCAACAAATCCGGCACCTTCGCCACTTGTTCCCCCACCTGCACCGCCGCCTGCTCCAGCGCACACAACGGCACGTCGACATAACTCAACTGGCTGTCGAGCTTGTACGACCGCGGAATCCCCTGCACCAGCAGCGCAATGAACTTCAACTCCGGCAACCCACCGAGTGCATTCAAGATCACGATCCGCGCGCGCTCGCCAATCACAATTTTCTGCCCACACGCCGATTCAAAACTCAGCAACGGAATACGCCGTTCACGCCACGTAACCCTGCCGAGATACCACGGCGGCGTATCCAGATCGAAGGCACTGGCCTGATAGTCGATCAGCTCAGCCACGGCGACGTTAGGCAGGATCAAATTGCGATCCGCCAGCGGCAGCAATAGCCCGGTCAGCTGACTGGTGCGCTGATTATGCCGGCGTTCATGCATGTTTCTTGCTCCACTGGGCAATGCTTTCAAGCAGCACCGACTCTTGATACGGCTTGCCGAGGTAGTCGTTGACGCCGATGGCCATGGCACGGTCGCGGTGTTTTTGCCCGGTGCGCGAGGTGATCATGATGATCGGCAGGTGTTGCAGACGCTCGTCGTTGCGCACCTGGGTGGCGACTTCGAAGCCGTCCATGCGCGGCATTTCGATGTCGAGCAGCATCAGGTCGGGCATGTGTTCTTCGAGCAGCAGCATCGCATCGACTCCGTCCTTGGCGGTCAGCACGTTCATGCCGTGGCGTTCGAGCAAGCGGCTGGTGACCTTGCGCACGGTGACCGAGTCGTCGACCACCATCACCAGCAGCGGTTTCTGCGGTTCGCTGTCGATCTCCGGCAGCGTCGGCGTTTGCGCAATGCGCGCCTGCATCGCCCGAATCGGTGCGAGCAGATCGAGAATCAGCACCACCCGGCCATCGCCGAGAATCGTCGCCCCGGACACGCCCTGCAGCGCGGCGAATTGCGCGCCGAGGCTCTTGACCACGATTTCGCGGGTGCCGGCCATGGTGTCGACCTGCACCGCGATGCGCCGGTCGTTGTAGTGCACCAGCAGCACCGGCAATGGCAGATTCTGGCCGAGCAGTTTTGGCCGTGGAGCGGTTTTCAGCAGCTCACCGAGGTAGCACAGTTCATAAGTCTGGCCGCCGTACTGATAGCGCGGCGGATCCTGACGGAAGTGCCCTTCGAGATCATTCGGCAACACGCGAACAATGCCTTCGATGGTGTTCAGCGGAATCGCGTATTGATCCTCGCCACACTGCACCATCAACGCACGGTTGACCGACACGGTGAACGGCAGACGAATGCGGAAATGCATGCCCTGCCCCGGCACCGAGTCGATGCTCATGGTGCCGCCGAGTTGCCGAACTTCTTCGTGCACCACGTCCATGCCGACGCCACGCCCGGAAATCTGCGTAATTTTTTCCGCTGTGGAAAACCCCGGCTGGAGGATGAACTGCAACACATCGCGGTCGCTGATCTCGGCATTCGGCGCGAGCAAACCACGCTTGATCGCCTTGTTGCGCACCGCTTCCAGCGGCACACCGGCGCCGTCATCGCGGATGTCGAAAACGATGTCGCCGCCCTCGCGAGACAGGTCGAGGCTGATCTGCCCTTGCGCCGGTTTACCCGCCGCCAACCGTACTTCGGCAGACTCCAGACCATGATCGACGGCGTTGCGCAGCATGTGCTCCAACGGCGCCGCCATGCGTTCGAGCACGTTGCGATCCATCTCGCCTTCAGCGTTGCCGACGACAAACGCGACGTCTTTGTTCAGCTCTTCGGCGACCTGACGGACGATGCGTTTCAGGCGCGGCAACATGCGTTCGAACGGCACCATGCGCGTGCGCATCAGGCCTTCCTGCAACTCGGTGTTGATACGGCCCTGTTGCTGCAACAGGTTCTCGGCGTCGTGGTTGCGGCGGTCGAGGGTTTCTTTCAGATCGAGCAAGTCGGAGGCGGATTCGAACAGCGCTCGCGACAGTTGCTGCAACTGCGAATGGCGATCCATTTCCAGCGGGTCGAATTCTTCGTAGCCGAGGCGTTCGGCATCTGCTTGCTGGCGACTGAGAATCCGCCCCTGGGTTTCGGTGTCGAGACGGCGCAACTGATCGCGCATCCGTTCGATGGTGGTTTCCATCTCGTTCAGGGCAATCTGTGCGTCGTTGACTTGCTGCTCGATACGGCCCCGGAAAATCGAGGTTTCCCCGGCCAGATTCACCAGTTCATCCAGCAGCTCGGCGGAGACCTTGACCATGTCCGCGCCAACGTCGGCCGCCGGCGGTGCGGCCTCGGTTTTCGCCGCAACTGGCAGCAGCACCGGCGGCACTTCAAGGGTCGCCGGGTGACTGAAATTCTGGATCGCATTGATCAGCCGATCGGCCGGCGGGCACGGTTGCCCGGCACGCACCGCGTCGAGCATCTGCGCCAGTCGGTCATGCCCGCGCTGCACCAGCGCAAACAGTTCGGTCGAGGCTTGCAGCGAACTGGCCGACAGACTTTCGTAAAGGTATTCCAGCTCATGGGCGAGGTCGCCGATCGGGCTGATCTCGACCATCCGCGCGCCACCCTTGAGGGTGTGCAGATCGCGCAGCAGGGTTTCGATTTCCTGTCGATTACCCGGCTCGGCCTGCCAGCGCAGCAGCGCGGCGCCGGAGTTTTCGATGATGTCGAAACCTTCTTCGAGGAAGATCTCCAGCAGCTCCGGATCGTGACTGGCGCCGTCATGATCGGCGGTGGCTGGCGGCGTTTCGGCGATGCCTGGCCCCTGCCGCACTTGGCGGATCGCCTCAATCAGATCGTGCGCCGGCGTCAGTGGCTGATGGTTTTGCAACTGATCAAGCAACAGCGCCAAGCGGTCGTGACTCTTGAGCAGCAAGCGGCCCAGCGTTTCGCTGTAGTTGTAGCGACGATCGACCAGGCCTTCGTAGAGGCTTTCCAGCTCCTGAGCGAGATCGCCGATGGCCTCGACTTCAGCCATGCGCGCGCCGCCCTTGAGCGTGTGCAAATCGCGCTGCAAGGATGACAACGGCGCGCTGTTGTCCGGGTCACTCAGCCAGCGCTGCAAGGCCTGGCCGGCGCTGTCGAGAATGTCCACGGCCTCTTCGAGGAAGATCTCGACGATCTCGTCGTCCGCTTCAAAAGCACTGGCCGTTTGTTGCAGTTCGGCGGTGGCGCTGCCCAGTTCGCGGATGCTCAGGGTGCGGCTGCCGTCGCTGCGAATCAGGCCCATCGACGACGGGTCGAGGCTTTCATCGAGCAGATCATGCAACGCGCGGATTCGCTCAGGCTGCGGGGTGACTTCCTGGCCGGCAGCCAGTTCGTCGAGCATGTTGATCAGCGCTTCGTGGGCATTTTGCGCTTCGTGAAAAAACCGCTCGCTGACCGCCAGACTGCTTTCTTCGACGGCGCCGTAAAGATCGAGCAAAGCCTCGCACAACACATCGACCGGCAGCAGATCGGCGAGGTGCGCGCCCTCGCCCAGCGTGGTCAATTCATCGAGCAGCGCGCTGAGTTCCTGACGTTCGCCGGGGTGTTGCTGCCAGCGCTGCAACAGGCTTTCGGCGTCGAGGAGGATGTCCATGCCTTGGGCGAGAAAGTTGTTGATCAGTTGCGGGTCGCGCTTGATCCGCAGGCCGGTGTTCGGCGCATCGAGGATCGACGCCAGCCGCTCGGCCAGCAGTTCATCGGTGCGCTTGATCAGCGACTGCGCGCCGACAATCGGCGCCAGCGGATCGTGTTTGAGCTGACGCAAACCGACGCGAAACAAGCCCTCGGCTTCGAGGAGCAATTCCACTTCATCGAGATCCAGCGGCAACTGGTGCGCCTTGAATTCGCGAGCCAGTTGATCGAGCGGCGCCGCCAGTTCGGCAATCGGCAACACGCCGGCCATCGACGCGCTGCCCTTGAGCGTGTGCAGGGCGCGCTGCAATTCGTCGCTGGCTTGCAACGGCACATGCTCGGCGGCTTGATCGAGGAAACGGTTGAGGCTGGCGAGGTGGGTTTCCGCTTCGTTGCGGAAGATCTCCAGCAACAGTGGATCAAGCGCCGCGACATCGTCGACGTCTTCAGCGGCCATCGGCTCGTCACCCTTGGCCAAGGCGTGCGCGCGGGCGGCGAGTTGATCGACATCGCTGCGCTGACGCTGGCGGTTGATGGCGAATTCGCTGATCAGTTCCGGCAGCAACAGCACCGTGTCGGTCAGCAGTTGCTGGACGACCGAGCCGGGTTCGACACTTTGTTCGAGCACGCGGTTGAGCAGATTTTCAACCGACCAGGCCAGCTCACCGAGGATCAACGCGCGCACCATGCGCCCGCTGCCCTTCAAGGTGTGGAAGGCGCGGCGCAGTTCAGTCAGCGCATCGCGATCCTGCGGATTGGCAGCCCAGCGCGGCAGGTATTCGTGGAGGACTTCAAGAACTTCATCGGTCTCTTCGAGGAACACTTCGCGCAGCTCATCGTCGACCGGTTCTTCATCGGCCGGCGGCGGCATCAGGCTGCCGGGAGTGATCAGCGCCGGCGGGTTGAGCGCTGACACCGGGCTGGCCAACACGTCGGCCAGCGACTGCACGATGTCCGGATCGTCGAGTGCTTGCATGTCCTGCATCACCAGCGCTTCGCTGGGGGAGAGCACGTCCTCGAGCACGGGAACATGCGGCTCATTTGGAAAGAACCCCAGACTGGCGAGGGATTTCTGCGCGACATCCAGCAGTTGTTCGCCCGGTGCCTGCGGGTCGTCGCTCAAGCGTTCAAGGTAATACTCAAGGCTGCTGATGACATCGGCCAGATGATCCAGTTGTTCCCAACCCGGTTCGTGCGGATCGAGCAACAAATGTTCGCGGATAAAACCGTTGCAGGCCTCAACCAGACTCGCCGCGCGGTTCAGCGGAATCATCGCCAGTGCACCGCGCACTTGAGTCAGCAGCGCCGGCAGCGGTTGCAGGTGTTGGCGATCCCAATCGGCGTCGATGTAGTCGACGATCATGTCCTTGGCCTGTTGCAGGCAGATGCGCGCTTCCTTGATGACGATCTGATGGATCTGCGTCAGGTCGGTGGTCGGCAGGCGCGCGTCTTCCGGGCTTTCCGGCTCGACGGTGCCGACCATCCCGGCCAGCGTCGCCTCGACGTAGAGCAAGGCGCCGGCGACGTCCATCAGGATTGCGTCGTTCGGTTCGCGCTGGCCTTGGGCAAGGCTGAGCACCACGGCCAATTGATCGATGATGACTTTGCGCGGCTGACCGAATCCGAGCACGGCGAGGGTGTCGGCGATTTGCCTCAGCGGCGCCAGCAAACTCTCCAGATCCGAGGTGTGCTGACGGTCGCTGCGCACGAACAGGTCGAGGCGCTCCTTGACCCGCACCAGCTCTTCGCACAATGCCGCCAGCACCGAACGCATCGCGTCGCGGTCAGGGCCAGCGAGGCGTGCGCGTTCTTCATCGACCATCGCACTGTCGGGCAGCGCGTCGTCCAGGGAGTAGCGATCTTTCATGGTCAGCATCTGCCCGGTGGGATGTTCGGCTTTGGCAATATAGAACAACAGGCTTTTCAGCAGCTCCGGCGGTGGCGGCTGGTTGAGGCCGGCCATGCCTTGATCGAGCAGACGCTTGAGCTCTTTGTCGGCGTCCTTGAACAGGCTGCGCAGCGCCGGGCTGTTGGCGATCACGCCTTCGCGCATGCCTTCGACCAGCGCCGAGGCGACTTGCCACAACGGACTCAGCGGTGTGTCGCCACTTAACGCTTCGAGGCGAGTAAAGACTTTCGCCAGATAACCGAGGTGGGTCTGATCGTCCTGTTCACGCAGCAAACCGACCAAGGCCATTTGCAGTGTCTGCCGGAGTTTGCGCAGCACGTTGGGCAACTCTGGCGGTTCCAGCAGCGCCAAGGCCTCTGCCCTCAGCGGCGGCAGCTCGGGCAGTTGCGGGCTGAACAGGCTGGTTTCCGACAACAGACTTTCGCCCCGGGCGCTGCGCAGATCGTTGATCAGCGGCAGCACCACCAGCGGTAAATCACGCCGGGCGCTTTGCACGCGGTCGAGGTAGATCGGCAATTGTCCGAGCGCTTGCAGCAGCAGATGCAGCGCTTCGTCGCGATGGCTGACGCGCTCTTGCTGCAGGGCTTCGACCAGATGTTCCATCTCTTCGGCGAGCAAGGCTGCGCCGTAGAATTCGACCATCTGCAGGCTGCCGTGCACCTGATGGATGTAATCCAGGCACTCGTCCAGCCCCGGAAAAGCCTGCGGATCATCGAGCACGGCTTCAATCGCCTGATGCGCCTGTTTCAGCGTTTCGGCAATTTCGCCTTTGACCCATTCGAGGGCCACATAGTCGTGCCGATCACCCATAACCACTCCACTCACGCTTTGTCTTTCGCCGCCGGCAAGGTGAATCCGGACACCGAGCGCCGCAGCTGGCTGGCCATTTTCGTCAGGTTGCCGATGCTCTCAGCGGTAGCGGTGGAGCCTGACGAGGTCTGCGAGGTGATCTGCTGGATCACATTCATCGTCAGGGAAATCTGCCCGGCCGACGTCGTCTGCTGCTGCGCCGCGTTGGAGATGCTTTGAATCAGCGCCGCGAGGGTTTTCGACACGCCTTCGATTTCTTCCAGGGCCACACCGGCATCCTGCGCCAGTCGCGCGCCGCGCACCACTTCGGTGGTGGTTTGTTCCATGGAAATAACGGCTTCGTTGGTATCGGTCTGAATCGCCCGCACCAGGGTTTCGATCTGCCGAGTGGCGGCGGACGAGCGCTCGGCCAACCGTTGCACTTCGTCGGCAACCACAGCAAAACCGCGCCCGGCATCACCGGCCATCGACGCCTGAATCGCGGCGTTGAGGGCGAGGATGTTGGTCTGGTCGGCGATGTCGTCGATCAGGCTGACGATGTCGCCGATTTCTTGCGACGACTCGCCGAGACGCTTGATGCGCTTGGCGGTGTCCTGAATCTGTTCGCGAATGTTGTCCATGCCGTGGATGGTGTTGTGCACCACCTCGTTGCCTTTGTTGGCGATCTCCACGGAACGCTCGGCTACCGCCGAAGACTCGGCAGCGTTGGCCGAGACCTGATCAATGGATTCAGCCATATCGCTGATCGCCGTCGAGGCTTCGGAGATCTGCTGGGCCTGATGCTCCGAGGCTTGCGCCAGGTGCATGGCGGTGGCTTGGGTTTCCTGCACGGCGGCGGCGACCTGGCCGGCGGTGAGGTTGATGGTGGCGACCAGGTCGCGCAGTTGGTCGACGGAATAGTTGATCGAGTCGGCGATGGTGCCGGTGAAGTCTTCGGTCACCGAGGCGGTGACGGTGAGATCGCCATCGGCGAGGTCTTCGATTTCGTCGAGCAGGCGCATGATCGCGTTCTGGTTACGCTCGTTCTTCTCGGCGGTTTCGCGCAGTTGCCGGTTGGTCTCGCGCACCATGACCATGCCGATCAGGATGATCGAGGCCAGTGCCAGCAAACCGAGGACGTAACCGCCGATGGTGTCGGTGTTGCGCCCGCCCGCGAGGTTTTCGAAACCGGTGGCCAGGTGCGAGGCTTCGTCGAGCAGGGTTTGCGAGAGGCTGAAGATATTGCTCGCCGATTCGCGAACCTTGAACAGTTCCGGCGAGGTTTCGAGGATTTCATCGACCGAGCCGGAGACGAATTGGAACAGCTCGGAGATTTCACTCAAACGCGCACGGGCGTCACGGTCTTCGACCTGAGTGATTTTCAGCGTCGGGTTGCCTTGCAGCATGCCGTTCAGCACTTGGCCGAAACGTGTAGCGTCGCGGCCAAAGGCATCGGCGGCTTGCTGCGAGTTTTCGTCACCGGCGAGCACGGTGTTGACCGCGCCAAGGATGCGTTCGGCCAGCAACGACTGACGTTGGGCCATCGCTACTTGTGCAGCCGGGGCACCACGCTGGAGGAGGATTTCGACGACTTTTTCGTATTCGATCTGCAACTGCGGCACGGTTTCGGCCAGGGTCGCGGCGACTTGATGCAGCGACAGCACGGTCTGTTCGCTGGAGAGAATCGCGTCGGTGTTTTTCAGCAGACGTTCCCAGTCCAGCTGCACGGCGCGCATTTCCGGGCGCACAGTGGCAGGGGCTGGCGGCAGGCCGGTGACCGGGTCGCCTTTCTTCAGGTAACCCCAGCGCAGGGCGAAATCGTTGCGCGCATCGCTGAGCAACTTGAACGCGGCAGCCTTGCCGGCGGCGGCTTCGGTGGCGTTTTTGGCGATGCGCTGCGAGAGCACGCGCAGCTCACCGGCGTGACCGATGTACTGTTTGTCGTAGTTCGCCTGGGTGTTGAGGTAAGCGAAGTTGGCGAACAGCAGCATGATGAACACGATCAGTGCGATGAACAGCACGATGATCTGCGAGCGACTGCGCGATCCTTCCGCCGGCTTGCCTGTT
Source organism: Pseudomonas sp. NPDC088885 (assembly GCF_044750025.1). Lineage (NCBI taxonomy): Bacteria > Pseudomonadati > Pseudomonadota > Gammaproteobacteria > Pseudomonadales > Pseudomonadaceae > Pseudomonas > Pseudomonas sp. NPDC088885. The sequence continues at coordinate 29,301 of NZ_JBIVJB010000025.1, forward strand.
TTTGCTTTTATCATCGGTCCTCGCCTGTTTGAAGCTCACCGGTAGAACCTGTGGGAGTTAGCCTTGTGAAGTGGAGCTTTTGTGGCGAGGGGATTTATCCCCGTTCGGCTGCGAAGCAGTCGCAAAATTTTGCATGCGCTGACGATGGTCAGGCGTTGCAGATTTTGGGGCCGCTGCGCGACCCAACGGGGATAAATCCCCTCGCCACAGGTTTCCCTTGCCACAGAATCCCACCATTACATGGCCCATTCCCACAGGGGTTCTCTGTTGTTTCGACTAGATTGCGACACTCATGAATACCGGGGATTTCGCCAGTGCGAACAGGCTGAACACCCGCCAGTTCTGCTCGCGCCGAAAATAGCCTCTGACGAACTCGGCCTTGGAGCCCTGGCGCTTGCTGATCGACAGCGGTTCAAAGCTGTTCTGCTCAAAGTGCTGCAGACCAATAACCTCATCGACCATCAGCCCGGCAAACACGTCCCCATGCTCCACCACCAACACCCGCCGCTGTTTGCGCAGCGGCGACAGTTCATGCCCGAAGAAACCACACAAATCCATGATTGGCAGCAGCCGCCCACGCAGGTTAGCCACGCCTTTGACCCACGGCTTGACCCCGGGCAACTGGGTGAAGCGCGGTTCGTGCAGCACTTCGCTGACTTCGCCCATCGGCGCCACATACCAGTGTTCGCCGAGGCGAAAGCCGATGCCGCTCCAGCGATCCTGGCGCGCCGGTTGCGACGGCAAGTCCGCCGCCAGCAAGCGGCAGCGCTGATCGATCTGCCAGAGCAGTTCGAACGCGGTCAGCGATTCGCTCATGGTTGCGCGATCAGCCTTTGAGTACGTTGTTCAGGGTCTTGATCAGGGTGTCTTCGTCGACCGGTTTGGTCAGGTAGTCCTTGGCGCCCTGACGAGTGCCCCAGACCTTGTCGGTTTCCTGATCCTTGGTGGTGATGATGATCACCGGGATGTGCGTGGTGTCGGCATCCTTGGTCAACTGGCGGGTTGCCTGAAAACCGTTGAGGCCGGGCATGACGATGTCCATCAGTACCGCGTCAGGTTTTTCCTGCCGGGCCAGGGCCACGCCGTCCGCGCCGTTTTCGGCCTTCAACACTTCATGGCCGTGCTTTTCCAGCATGCCGGTGAGTTTGTACATTTCAGTCGGCGAATCATCGACGATCAGGATACGTGCCATGGTTTTCCCCATTTTTCTTGTCGACGCCCGGCCCGCTGACCGCGCGTCTCTGTACGTGTCTTACTGTGGCAAAACGGCGGCAAAGCCCGGAACATGGGCCTGAATCGCGTTGAGCAGTTCTTCCTTGCTGAAAGGTTTGGTCAAAAATTGATCAGAACCGACAATCCGCCCCTTGGCCTTGTCGAACAGCCCGTCGCGCGATGACAACATGATCACCGGTGTCGCCTTGAACGCGCTGTTGTTCTTGATTAAAGCGCAGGTCTGATAACCATCCAGACGCGGCATCATGATGTCGACAAAAATGATCCCGGGGTGGTTATCGGCGATCTTGGCCAGGGCGTCGAAACCGTCGATCGCCGTGATCACTTCGCAACCGACATTCTTCAACAATGTTTCGGCGGTGCGACGAATCGTTTTCGAGTCGTCGATCACCATGACCTTCAAGGCGCTGGACTGCTGTTCCATAAGAGGGCTCTACCGTCGCCTTTGCGAATCAAATTGTCCGTTTTGCTATGAGTAATGGCCGGAAACCCTTGATGCTTAAGGGCCAGCACGATATGCCAGCCTTTTTAGCACAGTCTCCAGATCCAATCTATCGACGGGTTTTCCCTTGACCGAAAACCCACCCGGCGCCACTCTGGCGGCACTTTTTCAATACCGATCCGGTAGCCAATTTTCGAGGAAAACCCAATGAGCGTTCGCGTCGGGATTGTCATGGACCCTATCGCCAGCATCTCCTATAAAAAGGATAGCTCGCTGGCCATGCTGCTGGCCGCGCAAAAGCGTGGCTGGGAACTGTTCTATATGGAACAGCGCGACCTGTATCAGGGCGAAGGTCAGGCGCGGGCGCGCATGAAGCCGCTGAAAGTCTTCGCCAACCCGGAAAAATGGTTCGAACTGGACGCCGAGCAGGACAACCTGCTGAGCGATCTGGACGTGATCCTGATGCGCAAGGATCCGCCGTTCGACATGGAGTTCGTCTACTCCACCTACCTGCTTGAACAGGCTGAAACCGCCGGCGTACTGGTGGTGAACAAGCCGCAGAGCCTGCGCGACTGCAATGAAAAGCTGTTTGCCACGCTGTTCCCGCAGTGCACGCCGCCGACCATTGTCAGCCGTCGCGCCGATGTGCTGCGCGAATTCGCCGCGAAACACGGCGACGTGATCCTCAAGCCGCTGGACGGCATGGGCGGCACTTCGATCTTCCGTCACCGTGCGGGCGATCCGAACCTGTCGGTGATTCTGGAAACCCTGACCGCACTCGGTGGCCAGCAGATCATGGGCCAGGCCTACCTGCCAGCGATCAAGGACGGCGACAAACGCATCCTGATGATCGACGGCGAGCCGGTGGATTACTGCCTGGCGCGGATTCCGGCGCAGGGCGAAACCCGTGGCAACCTCGCCGCCGGTGGCCGTGGTGAGGCGCGCCCGCTGACTGAAAAAGATCGCTGGATCGCCGCCCAAGTCGGCCCGACCCTGCGTGAGAAAGGCTTGCTGTTCGTCGGTCTCGACGTGATCGGCGAGAGCCTGACCGAAATCAACGTGACCAGCCCGACCTGCATCCGTGAAATCGACAACGCGTTTGGCACTGATATCGGCGGCATGCTCATGGATGCCATCGATCAGAAGCTTAAAGCTCGTTGAGATAGAACAACCAAGATACGACCAACATTGCGTTATCATGCCCGGCCTTTGAAAAACGCGATGTTGGTTTTCTTGAAATGACCCTCCCGTCCGATCTGCCCGCTGAACTCGCCCATCGTGGCGTGCGCCCGGCCGATCGCCTCGGTTTTACCCTATTCCTTGCGGCGCTGATTCATTTGGCGTTGCTGCTTGGCGTCGGCTTCACGATGGTCGAGCCCAAGCAAATCAGCAAAACCCTGGAAATTACCCTCGCCACTTTCAAGAGCGAAAAGAAGCCGGAGAAGGCGGATTTTCTCGCTCAGGAAAATCAGGAAGGCAGCGGCACGCTGGACAAAAAGGCGATTCCGAAGACCACTGAGGTCGCGCCGTTCCAGGACAATCAGGTCAAAAAAGTCACGCCGCCACCGGCCGCCAAGCCGGAAGTGCAGGAGGCTGCGCCCAAAGCCGCGGTGACCACCGTGGCGCCGAAGCCGAAAAAAGCGCCGACCAAGAAAGAAGAGACCAAGACTGAAGTGAAACCGTCGGTCGACGCGCCGACGTTCGACAGCTCGCAGTTGTCCAGCGACATCGCTAGCCTTGAAGCCGAACTGGCGAAAGAACAACAGCTGTACGCCAAACGCCCGCGCATTCATCGCTTGAGCGCTGCGTCGACCATGCGCGACAAGGGCGCCTGGTACAAAGACGAATGGCGCAAGAAGGTCGAGCGCATCGGTAACCTGAATTATCCCGACGAAGCGCGGCGCAAGCAGATCTACGGCAATTTGCGCCTGATGGTCTCGATCAATCGTGATGGTTCGCTGTATGAAGTGCTGGTGCTGGAATCGTCTGGCCAGCCGCTGCTGGACCAAGCGGCGCAGCGCATCGTCCGGTTGGCGGCGCCGTTTGCACCATTTACCGGCGACCTGTCGGACATCGACCGCCTGGAAATCATCCGCACCTGGAAATTTGCTCGGGGCGACCGCTTGTCCAGCAATTAAATATCCTGAGGCATTGAGATTCATTGTGGCGAGGGGATTTATCCCCGCTCGGCTGCGCAGCAGTCGCAAAACCATCATCCACGGAGTGTCAGGCAGACCCTGTCAACGGCATCAGGGCCGCTTCGCACCCCAACGGGGATAAATCCCCTCGCCACAAAGCCATGTTCCAACAAGGGAACTGTGTTCTTGTCAGCATCTCCAGCTTGTCAGTTTGCCCCCCGAACGCCACACTAGCGCACATGAAAAACGTCAGCCCCAGCTACCTCAAGCATCACTTCCTGATCGCCATGCCTCACATGGCCGACCCGAACTTTGCCCATACCTTGACCTACATCGTCGAGCACACGGCCAATGGCGCGATGGGGATTGTGGTCAATCGACCGCAAGAGCTGAATCTGGCCGACATTCTCGAGCAACTGCGCCCGGACATCGACCCGCCAGCACTGTGCCAGCATGTGCCGATCTTCATCGGCGGGCCGGTACAGACTGATCGCGGATTCGTCCTGCACCCGGCCGGTAAAACCTTCCAGGCCACCGCACAGCTGGACGGCGACCTGTCGCTGTCGACCTCGCAAGACGTGTTGTTCGCCATCGCGGACGGCGTCGGCCCGGCGAAAAGCCTGATCGCCCTCGGCTATGCGGGTTGGGAAGCCGGGCAACTGGAAGCGGAAATGGCCGACAACGCCTGGCTGACCTGCCCGTACGACGCCGACATCCTCTTCAACACCAGCAGCGAACTGCGTCTCGAAGCGGCGGCCAAGCACCTGGGGATCAACCTCAGCCTGCTGACCAGCCAAGCAGGTCACGCCTGATGGCGCTGCGTCTGATTCTCGGCTTCGACTACGGCACCAAACAGATCGGCGTTGCCGTCGGTCAGGTAATCACTGGCCAGGCCCGCGAGCTGTGCACCTTGAAGGCACAGAACGGCGTTCCCGACTGGAACCAGGTCGAAGCGCTTATAAAAGAATGGAAACCCGACGCCGTGGTCGTCGGCCTGCCGCTGAACATGGACGGCACGCCGAGCGAAATGTGCCTGCGCGCGGAGAAATTCGCCCGCCGCCTCAACGGCCGCTTCAATGTGCCCTTCTATACCCACGACGAGCGCCTGACCACGTTCGAGGCCAAAGGCGAGCGACTGGCCCGTGGCGGCCAAAAAGGCAGTTACCGCGACAACCCGGTGGACGCCATCGCTGCCGCGCTGCTGTTGCAGGGCTGGCTCGATGAAAACACTGCATTGTTTGAATCCTGACAAGCGCTTCGGCGCTTTTCTTTTGAGTGAAAAACCGAGTCGTGTCCAAGGATCCGACTCGCCCCCAACAAGGAGCAACCATGAGCCTGCCAAATCCCGCCGATCTGATCAGTCAGATGGCGACCCGCCTCAAGGCGCACCTTGCCCAGCGTGACATCACTGAACCGCGCTACATCGGCATCCGCACTGGCGGCATCTGGGTCGCGCAGGCCTTGCTCAAGGAATTGGGCAGCGACGCGCCACTGGGTACGCTGGACGTGTCCTTCTACCGCGACGACTTCAGCCAGAACGGTCTGCACCCGCAGGTACGCCCGTCCGCCCTGCCCTTCGAGATCGAAGGCCAGCATCTGGTGCTGATCGACGACGTACTGATGAGCGGCCGCACCATCCGCGCCGCCCTCAATGAATTGTTCGACTACGGCCGCCCGGCCAGCGTGACCCTGGTCTGCCTGCTGGATCTGGACGCTGGTGAGCTGCCGATCCGCCCGAACGTGGTCGGCGCGACCTTGGCGCTGGCCGCTCACGAACGGGTAAAGCTGTCCGGCCCCGAGCCGTTGACGCTCGAACTGCAAGACATGTCCCTTTAATCCGCCCTATTGAGAGTCCCCTTCGCGATGACGCCTCTAGATACCAAGCGCCCGCTGCAGCTCAATGATCAGGGCCAGCTGCGCCACTTCCTCTCGCTCGACGGCCTGCGCCGCGAGTTGCTGACGGAAATCCTCGACTCTGCCGTCTCGTTCCTAGAAGTCGGTGCCCGGGCGGTGAAGAAAGTCCCGTTGCTGCGCGGCAAGACCGTGTGCAACGTGTTCTTCGAAAACTCCACGCGCACCCGCACCACCTTCGAACTGGCGGCCCAGCGGCTGTCGGCGGACGTGATCACCCTGAACGTGTCGACTTCGTCGGCAAGCAAAGGTGAAACGCTGCTCGACACCCTGCGCAACCTCGAAGCCATGGCCGCCGACATGTTCGTCGTGCGCCACGGTGATTCCGGCGCTGCGCACTTCATCGCCGAACACGTTTGCCCGCAAGTGGCGATCATCAACGGCGGCGACGGCCGTCACGCGCACCCGACGCAGGGCATGCTCGACATGCTCACTATTCGTCGGCACAAGGGCGGTTTTGAAAACCTCTCGGTGGCCATCGTCGGCGACATCCTGCACTCGCGGGTGGCGCGCTCGAACATGCTCGCGCTGAAAACCCTCGGTTGCCCGGACATCCGCGTGATCGCGCCGAAAACTCTGCTGCCGATCGGCATCGAGCAATACGGCGTGAAGGTCTACACCGACATGACCGAAGGCCTGAAAGACGTCGACGTGGTGATCATGTTGCGCCTGCAGCGTGAACGCATGACCGGCGGCCTGTTGCCGAGCGAAGGCGAGTTCTACCGTTTGTTCGGCCTGACCACCGCGCGTCTGGCCGGGGCCAAACCCGATTGCATCGTCATGCACCCGGGGCCTATCAACCGTGGCGTGGAGATCGAGTCGGCAGTGGCCGACGGCCCGCACTCGGTGATCCTCAATCAGGTCACCTACGGCATCGCAATTCGTATGGCTGTGCTGTCCATGGCCATGAGCGGACAAACCGCGCAGCGTCAATTCGAGCAGGAGAACGCCCAGTGAAGCTCAGCATTCTCGGCGCACGCGTCATCGATCCAAGCAGCGGCCTGGATCAAATCACCGACATTCACGTTGAAGCCTGCAAGATCGTCGCCCTCGGCGCCGCTCCAGCGGGTTTCACGGCAGTAGAAACCATCGACGCCCAAGGCCTCGTCGCCGCTCCGGGGTTGGTCGATCTGAACGTGGCCCTGCGCGAGCCGGGCTACAGCCGCAAAGGCTCGATCATCAGCGAAACCCGCGCCGCCGCCGCCGGCGGTGTGACCAGCCTGTGCTGCCCACCGAAAACCAAACCGGTGCTGGACACCTCCGCCGTGGCCGAGCTGATCCTCGACCGCGCCCGCGAAGCCGGCAACACCAAGGTGTTCCCGATTGGCGCGCTGAGCAAAGGTCTGGACGGCGAGCAACTGGCTGAACTGGTGGCACTGCGCGACGCCGGTTGTGTGGCGTTCGGCAACGGTCTGGAGAGCTTTCGCAATACCCGCACGCTGTGCCGGGCGCTGGAATATGCGGCGACGTTTGATCTGACGGTGATTTTCAACTCGCAGGATCATGATCTGGCCGAAGGTGGTTTGGCTCACGAGGGCGCGGTGGCCAGCTTCCTCGGTCTGCCGGGGATTCCGGAAACCGCTGAAACGGTGGCATTGGCTCGAGATCTGCTGCTGGTCGAGCAATCCGGCGTGCGCGCGCACTTCAGCCAACTGACCAGCGCGCGCGGCGTCGCCCTGATCGCTCAGGCCCAGGCCCGTGGTTTGAAGGTGACGGCGGATGTCGCGTTGTATCAGCTGATTCTGACCGACGAAGCGCTGATCGACTTCAGCAGCCTCTATCACGTGCAACCGCCGCTGCGTACCCGCGCTGACCGCGACGGTCTGCGTGAAGCGGTGAAATCCGGGGTGATCTCGGCGATTTCCAGCCATCACCAGCCACACGAACGTGACGCCAAACTGGCACCGTTCGGCGCGACCGAGCCGGGCATCAGCAGCGTTGAGTTGTTGCTGCCATTGGCGATGACGCTGGTGGAGGATGGCTTGCTCGATCTGCCGACCTTGCTCGCGCGTCTGAGCGCAGGCCCGGCTGAAGCGCTGCGCCTGCCGGCGGGCAAGCTCGCGGTGGGTGGTGCGGCGGACATCGTGCTGTTCGACCCGCAGGCTTCGACGGTGGCCGGTGAGAACTGGCTGTCGAAGGGCGAGAACTGCCCGTTCCTGGGGCACAGCCTGCCGGGTGTGGTTCGTTATACGCTGGTGGATGGGCGGATTAGCCACCAGGCCTGAGGCTGAGGGATATTGTGGCGAGGGGATTTATCCCCGTTCGGCTGCGAAGCAGTCGCGAAGCCATTGCACGCGGTGGATCATCTCCACCGCGTTCTCGTATTCAGGGCCGCTTCGCAGCCCAACAGGGATAAATCCCCTCGCCACAGGTTACTGGAAAGCGCCGCGATTCTGCGCGTTACGCACCGAGACCTGATCGTTCAGCGTCCAGAAGTCATACAGCACGCCAATAAAGAACAACCCGCCCGTGAGCAGATACACCAGCCCGCTGATCCATTTCCCCTGATACATCCGGTGCACGCCGAAGACCCCAAGGAACGTCAGCAGAATCCACGCGACGTTGTATTCGATCGGCCCTGCGGTAAAACGCAGATCGGCCTCACGATCCATCGCCGGGATCAGGAACAGGTCGATCAGCCAGCCGATGCCGAGCAAACCGAAGGTAAAAAACCAGATCGTCCCGGTCACCGGTTTGCCGTAATAGAAGCGGTGAGCGCCGGTGAAGCCAAGAATCCACAGCAGATAACCGATCACCTTGCTGTGCGTGTCCTGCGGTTGAGCAACCTGCTGATAGCGGTTCATGAATGACCTCATTTGCCTCGATAGATAAATATTTTCTGCATCTTTGTGACTTTTTTGTGTCGAGCCGACAAGTGGCTCTTCACTGTTACACATTGCGCAAAGCCTTGTGGAGCTTGGGTTCTGTCCGACAATTGATTCAATTTGCCGCTTGTTGAGCGAAATTGACCACCGGGTTGAATCGACCAACGGCCTCGGAAGGGACAAAAAAGCTGTTATAAAGTTGCGCGCTACCACTTAAGAGCCACGCCTAATGCGACCATTTTTCAAGACATGGCTAACCATCTGCCTATTAATGCCACTGGCCGCCCACGCCACCAATCGTGAGCAACGTCTTCCTAACGTTAACGGCTTTACCCCTAAATCCCATGCTTCGGCTCCTTCGAGCAAAAGCAGCAAAAGCAAAACCACCACGCTGAGCAGCAAGAACCACAGCAAGCTGGTGCCACCGATGGCGAGCAAGGAGAGCAGCAACGTGCTCAGCCGCGCTGTAAACGTCCTCGGTACACCTTATCGTTGGGGCGGCAGCAGCCCAAGTAAAGGCTTCGATTGCAGCGGTCTGGTGAAATATGCGTTTAACGATGCCACATTCGACCTGCCACGCACTTCCAACGCCATGGCCAGCGGTCATGGGGTGAAGGTCGAGCGCAACGATCTCAAGCCCGGCGACCTGATCTTTTTCAACATCAAGAGCCGTCGAGTCAACCATGTTGCCATCTACCTAGGCAATGATCGCTTCATCCACGCGCCGCGTCGTGGCAAGTCGGTGAGCATCGATACGCTGAACAAGCCGTATTGGGAAAAGCATTACGTCGTCGCCAAGCGCGTATTGCCTAATGAACCGGCCAGCAAGCAATTGCGCGTTGTTCAGCGCTGATCTGATTCAGCTTTAAACGCGACATACAAAAACGCCCCGATCATTGCTGATCGGGGCGTTTTTTATTGCCTGTTCGCCGGTTACGCAGCGATCGACAACTTGAGCTTGTTCATCGCGCTCTTCTCGAGCTGACGGATACGCTCAGCCGACACGTTGTACTTCTGCGCCAGGTCGTGCAGCGTGGCTTTCTCTTCTGCCAGCCAGCGCTGGTAGAGGATGTCACGGCTGCGCTCGTCCAGCACTTCGAGTGCTTCGTGCAGGTTGTTGTTGGAGTTGTCGCTCCAGTCGGCATCTTCCAGCTGACGCGCCGGGTCGTACCGGTGGTCTTCCAGATAGTTGGCCGGCGACTGGAAAGCGCTGTCGTCGTCGGCTTCAGCAGCCGGGTCGAAGGCCATGTCATGGCCGGTCAGGCGACTTTCCATCTCGCGCACTTCACGCGGTTCCACACCGAGGCTTTCCGCCACACGGTGGACTTCCTCGTTGTTCAGCCACGCCAGACGTTTCTTCTGGCTGCGCAGGTTGAAGAACAGCTTGCGCTGGGCCTTGGTGGTCGCGACTTTCACAATGCGCCAGTTGCGCAGGATGAACTCGTGAATTTCCGCCTTGATCCAGTGCACGGCGAACGACACCAGACGCACACCCATTTCCGGGTTGAAGCGCTTGACCGCCTTCATCAGGCCGACGTTACCTTCCTGGATCAGGTCAGCCTGAGCCAGACCGTAGCCGGAATAGCTACGGGCAATGTGTACGACAAAACGCAGGTGG